>CBETCF010000011.1:0-20938 GCA_965534785.1 uncultured Psychrobacter sp. | reverse complement strand
GGTAGTTCATAAGCATCTATGTAGGGCATGCTGTATATTTACAAGTCGCTTCTTTGATAAAATCTCTTACAATTAATGATAAGTAATAAGGCAAGTAATCGGTTAACTTATAGAGGTTACTCTCAATAAATATTAGAGTGACTCGTCTAACAGACGACTGACTAAAAAACATATCAATAAAAACAAACCACTAGAAGAATGGATAGGCTATGCAGCGAAAAGCAATTGTAATTGGCGCCACAGGCTTAGTAGGACAGCACCTCGTTAAGCAATTGAGTGAGATATATGACACTCTAATCGTTATTGCTAGACGACCGCTGCGCTATATTAATGCCAGCATTCACTTCTACCAAGTCAGTGATTTCGATAATTTGACTGATATATGCACTAGTGTTGGCGCTGATCATAATACCGATGCCTTTAGCTGCTTGGGTACTACTAGAAAGTTGGCGGGTAGCGATGAGACTTTTCGCAAGGTAGATCACGATTATAATGTAAATTTCGCGACTTTATGCCGAGAGAAGGGCGTTGAGAATTTCTTTTTATTATCCGCTATGAATAATGATATCAACAGTCGCTTTTTATATAACCGAGTAAAAGCTGAGACTGAGCAATCCATTATGGATTTAGGCTTCAAGCAGCTATATATTTTTCGCCCCTCATTACTATTAGGAAAACATAAAGGTCGGACGCTTGAAAATATGAGCCAAAATGTTTTTAAAGTGCTATCGCCGTTGGTTCCAGAATCCTTATCTATTCATCCTATTAGTGCTAAGCGTGTGGCTAGTGCCATGACTATGAGCGCTAATGACCTATATGAGCGCCGTAAATTTAAAGCAGATACTGTGCATAACGCCATTAGTATTATCGAAAATAAACAGATGCTTGCGATGACGCGAGTAAAACACTAGTATTAAAGAACAGGCTAGTAGGGGTAAGCAAAAAATCGTAGATAGCCTAAGTAAATGCTATAAGTAAAAAGGCTTAATATAACCAACTAATAAATAAGGAGCATGACTATGCCGGACATCAATACCATGACCAAAGAAGACTTTGTGACCTGCGATTTGCTAGATGCCAATCCTGAGTCGCAAGTGTGTCTGCCCAATATCGAAGGCAAGTCGTTCTACAGCTTTGGCGGCAAAGATAAGTTCTGCGGTGAGATTGTGACGGTTAAATGCTTTGAAGATAACAGCCGCGCAAAAGGCCTATTAAACAGCGATGGCAAAGACGCTAACGGCGATGGTAAAGTTTTAGTGGTCGATGGTGGCGGCTCAATGCGTTGTGCGCTACTAGGCGATATGATTGCTCAAGCCGCTATTGATAATGGCTGGGCAGGCGTAGTGGTCTATGGCTGCGTCCGTGATGTCGACGATATGGCTCAGATGGATATAGGCGTGATGGCATTAGGCTGTATTCCCCGTAAATCAACCCGTCGCGATGAAGGTCAAACGGATATTGAAATCAGCTTCGGTGATATGACCTTGAACTCTGGTATGTTCATTTATGCTGACAATAACGGCATGATCGCTAGCGAAAAACCACTACTGTAATACTTAGCTTCTCAAATATTTGAAGAAGCTCTGTAACCAGCTAAGCATTAACTAGAGTAGCTGTAAATATAGACTCTACCCATTAGTGCTTAGCTTTCAATTTTATGTAGAGACACTTCTAAAAAACTAACTGACAAACCGTTACGGCATAACTTTTGGTCAATGCCCAAAATATTCGTATAATAACCCTTCACCTTTCAACCTCGATACTATTCTATATGCCTATCACTGCTTTGACTGATGCCTTTTATCCTATCAATGAGCGCCTATTCCCTATAAAAGCTAGTCAAAGACGTTGGCTTGCTCCCGTGCATGGCGCGGTTAGTAGCTTATGGTTAGCCAGCTTAGTTAATACCGAGTTATCGGATTTAGCTAATCGACTTAAAATCATGGTAGCGCGCGATCAAAATCAGCTGAACCAGATAGAGACTGAGTTAGCGTTTTGCGGAGTTGATGCCTATGTGTTTCCTGATTGGGAAACCTTAACTTATGATGAGCTATCGCCGCATCAAGATATCGTCAGCGAACGTATTAATTTACTCACAGATATGCCGACAGCGGGTGTACTGCTGATTTCTGTACAGACCCTGATGCAAAGAGTTGCGCCGCCCAGTTGGCTCATTGGTCAGCATTTTGACTTGAGCGTTGGCGATAGGTTTGATATTAATACCCAGCGCGGACTATTAGCAAAGGCAGGATACCGAGCGGCCGAAAACGTCTTTGAACCAGGGGAGTTTGCGGTACGCGGTAGTATTATCGATATTTTTGCGATGGGTCAGCCTTTTCCGCTACGCTTAGACTTGTTTGACGATGAGATTGACACTATTCGTTTCTTTCATCCACAAACTCAGCGTACCCTCACCGAGGATGATCTGCGGGCAATGATGTCAGGTAATGATAGTAGCATGGGTGCCGAATCACTATCGCTATTACATAAGCTCCCTGATATCTCTAAGCCCATTCAAGAGTTTCAAATATTACCCGCCAAAGAATTCCCGTTAGATGAAGGCCGCGAAACTTTCCGAACTAACTTTGCCACTATGTTTCCTAATGCTAGCAGTCGTAAATTTGAGCTGCATAAAGACGTGATGGCAGGGATTGCTAGTAGCGGTCTAGAGTATTATCAACCGCTATTTTTTGATCTAAAAGACTGGCAACAAGAAAGCAGCTTATTCAATTATTTGCCTAGTGAGGCGTTATTTATTACCGATGAGCTAATTGGCGAGCGTCAAGTCGATTACTGGTCACAAATTCAGCGCCGTTATGAGGAGCGCCGACATGATATAGATAAGCCAGTATTAGCCCCTGACTTGCTTTACATGCCTGCTAATAGCTTTAATGAGCAGCTTAATCAGTATTCAAGAGTTATTGTCAGTGCTCGAACCGAATTAGCTAGCAGTCACAATGTCGAAGAAGCTAATCAGGGTGCAGCAGAAATCAATAAGATGCAGGGTCTAGTAACGCTCAGCGCTCAAGAGCCACCGCAGTTATCTGTCAATCATCAAAAATCGGAGCCCTTAGCGGATCTGTTAGCATTTTTAGAGCTACAGCGCCAAACAGCGACGCCAGTATTGATAGTCGCGGAAACTGCCGGTCGCCGTGAAATCCTTATCGAGTTATTCAAAGGCAAAATTGATATTAAGGCTTATGGTAGCTTTAAAGACTTTTTAGCTATCGACCATAGCAACATCAATAAGCATAAGAACTTGCCTCATGTTGGCTTGACCGTAGCGCCTATTGAGCGCGGCGTTTATGTGCCTGAGCGCTTAGTCGTTATTAGTGAAACGCAATTATTTGGTCGGCAAGTATTGCAAACGCGTCGCCGCCGTCAGAGTGGAGTCTCAGAAGAGTTCTTAGTTAAAAGTGTCACTGAGCTGACTCAAGGTAGTCCCGTTGTCCATATCGAACATGGTATAGGGCGCTACAACGGCTTAATTATTTTAGATGTAGGCGATGGCGAGCAAGAGTTTATTCATCTTAAGTACGCTGACGATGCCAGTATTTATGTGCCTGTTGCCAACTTGCAAATGATCAGTCGCTACAGTGGTGGCGATCCAGCACTAGCGCCTTTGCATAAGATTGGTAGCGGTAAATGGGATAAAGCCAAACAAAAAGCCTTGCAGCAAATTCATGACGTTGCCGCTGAGCTATTGAATATGCAAGCCAGACGAGAAGCAAAAGTCGGGATTCATTTCAAGATTGAATACTCACAATATGAGCTGTTTGCTAGCCAGTTCGCTTTTGAAGAGACTCCCGATCAGGCCAATGCTATTTATGCGGTGATGGAAGACATGAAGCAGAATCAGCCGATGGATAGACTGATCTGTGGCGATGTCGGTTTTGGTAAAACGGAAGTCGCTATGCGCGCTGCTTTTATAGCGGTAAGCGCCGGTTACCAAGTGGCAGTATTAGTGCCAACTACTTTGCTCGCGGGTCAGCATGAAGATAACTTCCGTGACCGCTTTGCCGATTGGCCAGTGCGTATAGAGACCTTATCGCGCTTTGGCGGTAAAAAGCACCAAGAGACAGTACTAGCAGACTTGGCAGCAGGGAAAGTAGACATTGTTATTGGTACTCATAAATTACTCCAAAAAGATGTGAAGTTTTCTAATCTGGGACTAATGGTAGTCGATGAGGAACACCGTTTTGGTGTACGGCACAAAGAGCGTATTAAAGCCATTCAGACCGATGTTGATAGCTTATCAATGACGGCTACCCCAATTCCGCGTACTCTCAATATGGCCTTATCTGGTATGCGCGATATGTCTATTATCGCCACCCCACCAGCACGTCGTCTAGCGATTAAAACTTTTGTTATGCAAAAGACTGACGCGTTAATGAAGGAGGCCATCTTGCGTGAGTTATTACGCGGTGGGCAAGTGTATGTACTGCACAATGATGTGGCTAGTATTGAACGCATGGCAGAAACTGTGCGTGAACTAGTACCTGAAGCCAGAGTAGGGGTGGCTCATGGACAGATGCAAGAGCGTCAACTTGAGCAAGTTATGCAGCAGTTCTATCACAAGAAGTTCAATGTACTCATTTGCTCGACCATTATTGAGACGGGCATCGATGTGCCTAATGCCAATACTATTATCATTGAGCGCGCTGATAAGTTCGGCTTAGCGCAACTGCATCAGCTGCGTGGCCGCGTTGGTCGTAGCCATCATCAAGCCTATTGCTATCTATTAGTGCCCTCTTTAAAAGGTCTGAAAGGTGATGCTAAGCGTCGACTACATGCGATTGAGCGCGCTAATACTTTAGGCGCAGGCTTTATGCTGGCTAGTGAGGATTTGGAGATTCGCGGTGCTGGTGAGATATTAGGTAAACAGCAAAGTGGCAATATGCAGGCGATTGGTTTTAGTCTATATATGGACATGCTAGAGCGTGCTACTAAAGCTATCAAAGCGGGTAAAGAGCCCGATCTAAATACGCCATTGTCGCTCACTAGTGAGATTAACCTACATAGCTCAGCGCTGATTCCAGAAGAATATGTGCATGACGTGCATCAACGCTTACTGTTCTATAAGCGCATTGGTAATGCAGATGACAAAGAGATGCTCACTGACATTCGTACTGAGATGATTGATCGCTTTGGCACTTTACCGGATCAAACTAAGCAGTTGTTTGCCGTGCATAATTTGCGCTTACAAGCTGAACCACTGATGATTAATAAAATTGATGCCAATAGTAATAGTGTCAGTTTAGAGTTCGCCCCTGATACGCCAGTGGATGCCTTAGCTATTATCAAACTGATTCAATCTGATAGTAAGCGTTATCGCATGAATGGCGCCTCAGGCATACGCTATAATGACCCTGATAAACTTGAGAATGCGCAACAGCGAGTGACGGTTATTCAAGAGTTATTACAATACTTTGATAAGCATAGAGTAGCCGAGCCAGCTTAAGAATGTCGGTAGCGGATTAAAAGCAATTGATTACACGTCTGCACCGATAACTGATAAAATAGAGCCATTATATTTCCGCCCTATTATCCTATTCTAAAATTAGAGAAAGAGTCATTATGTTTCAATTACATCCTAAGCTTGCCGCTGACAGTTTTTTGGTAGGGGATTTTCCGTTATCAACGTGTCGCTTAATTAACGACTGCCAATTTCCTTGGCTGATTCTAGTACCACGTGTCACTGGTATCAAAGAGTTATATGAGCTGTCAGAGGCCGATCAAACTCAGTTTTTACGTGAGTCGAGCTGGTTATCGAGCCAATTGGCCAAGACTTTTCAAGCTGAAAAAATGAATGTGGCAGCACTAGGTAATCAGGTGCCACAGTTGCATTTTCATCATATAGTTCGCTATCAGAACGATATTAAGTGGCCGGATCCAGTGTGGGGCACGCCAGCTATGCCTTATACTCAAGAGGTATTATCGCAAATGCAGCAACCGTTGATGATGGCGTTACGGGGTCACCATCAAATGCCTTTTGATTGGCAAATGTAATTTATATAATGTTCAATACGGCCTAATAAAGTCATACTCTAATACTAAAACCAGATTTCAAACTATCTGGTTTTTTTCTTTTTAGCTGATGGATAATAAAATAAATTACAATATAATGTATTTTTATAAGGGTATAAATGACAGGTGGTATGTTTTTGGTTACCATTGGCTTAGGTTCTATGGCTTCATAATATTATAATGGGTAAGCTCAACGGTTACATGCTACTTAATATGGTCTAAGAGCTTATCGTCATGTTCATAATCCTTACTTTTAACAATTACTTTTCACTATTTTTTAATAGAGCGAATAAAAAGCATGTCACTTTTAGAGACGTTAAAACCAAAATTTTCATTTAAAACAGGTGAAGGTTTTAATTTTAATTATCCTGAAGTTTATGTTTTGATACTTAGCGTTGCTCTTATTGCTTTATATTTTGAATTCAGTCCTACTTCGATGGCGCTTTTTGTTATTGTCTCTCTACCTGGTTTGATGATTCTTATCTATAACTATCGACGTCCAGCAAATTTTTGGACTTCAAACGCGGTGGTTATTTTATTATCAACCGTTATTGGTGTTATGCAATTTTGTGCCGTGATAGCACTGAGTTTGGCTCTTCTGATAGCCGTGCGTATTATTATTAGTGCTGCAGAAAACAGAGTTAAGCTTTTGGCTTCTTCAATTATCACTATGATCGTTTTCTGTTATGTCAGTATTACACTAAGCGGCTCTAGATTAGATTGCGCCCAAAGTTTTTTACCGCCAACTATACTTTTTGCTAGTCTTTTAGTGGTACTAGCCCAGTTTTGGGTTATCTATCAAAAATATACGAGCTATAGCTTAGTGGTGGATCAGTCTAAGGAGCGACTCAGCACTATGGTGTCAGTAATAAGTAAGCTGACGCGTTTTGTGCCACCGCAGATATGGCAACCTATTGTAAAATCAGATAGTAGAGTTCAAGTAGCGAATAAACGTGCCAAATTGTCTATTATGTTTTCAGATATTGTCGGTTTTACCGAACTGTCAGACAATTTGAGTGCCGATAATCTGGCAGATATTTTGAATACTTATATGGAAGTCATGACCAACATCGCGAATAAGCATGGTGCGGTATTAGATAAATTCATTGGCGATGGCATGGTCTGCTTCTTTGGTGAACCTAAAAGTAGTGGAGTGCGGCAGGATGCGCTAAATTGTGTCGCTATGGCGGTAGATATGCGCCGCGAGATGCGTACCTTGCGGATGAAGTGGCGACTAATGGGCTTTAAAGGTCTTTATGTGCGCATTGGTATTACCACTGGCTACTGTCATGTAGGCAACTTTGGTAGTAATAATCGCCTCAGCTATACTATCATTGGCAAGGAGGCTAATCGTGCAGCGCGTCTTGAACAAGCGGCAGGAAAGGATGAGATTCTAATAAGCCAAGCTACCTACGATTATATTTGTCATGATTATGACTGCAAATATGCTGATAGCTATAAATTAAAGGGCTTTGATCATGATATTGTTGCTTGGAAAGTAATTGATCCTGATGCTAATAAGCATGAGTCGTCAAAGTGGGTCGATCATACTTTACCTGGATTCAATCTGCATCTTAATTTTAAAGATATGAAAAATTATGATTATCAAGAGATTAGAAATCGTTTAAACTTTGCTTTAGAGCGTATCGAAAAAGAAGAGAGCAATTCAATATCTGATCTTAAAAAGTAACAGGGATGCACTTAACAAAAAAATAGCTAACCTAGATAGGTTAGCTATTTTTTATTGGCAATAACTACTTGCTACTGTAGATATTACTAATGAGTTTCTTTATCTCGTTGCTGTAGCTTTTAATGGTTTTCTTTGGCATGATTAAGAGTGTATTTTGGAATTTCGATAGTTAAATCATCCTCTTCAATCATCACCTGACAAGACAGACGTGAGTCAGGCTCCAGTCCCCAAGCACGGTCTAATAAGTCAGCTTCGATATCGTCCATCTCATCTAGACCATTAAAGCCTTTACGTACTACTACATGACAGGTGGTACATGCTTTTGACATCTCGCAAGCATGTTCGATCTTGATACCTTTTTCAAGTAAGGCTTTACACAAGTTACTGCCAGTTTCAAGCTCAACTTCAATGCCTTCTGGGCATATTTCAAAATGGGGTAGTACGGTAATCTTTGGCATAAATAATCGTTCCACTATTTATTAATTAGAATAATTTGAAATAATAAGAATTAAAAATCTCAACTTTAACTTTGCAAGTCATAAATTCGGTAAGCTAACAGATCTATAGGCTACCAGTCTTTGGCACTAGTGCCAGCCATGCTGGTTTTGACGCTCTGATTCATAATAATAGCGGCAAAGGCATCACTAAATGGCTTAAGCTTAGCTTGCTGCGCCTCGATATCGGCTAAATTGTCACTAGTTAAAGCCAATTGTAAAGCTTGCATTTGCGTAGTCAAAGCTTGCTTAGCATCCTCAGCCAACAAGTTTTCAAAGTCAATAATAGCTGACTGTAGGGCTAATAGCTCTCGCTCAGCTTCCACTTTAGTTTCTATTAAAGAGCGGGCATTTTTATCTTCTTCAGCATGCTTAAAGCCCGCCATTAATAATTGCTCCTTTTGCTCATCAGATAAACCATAAGCCGGAGTGATCTCAATTTGGCTCTCTGTACCCGTACTAGTTTCTTGTGCGCTTACTGTTAGTTGGCCATTAGCATCTATGCTAAAAGTAACCTCAATACGGGCAAAACCAGCTTTCATTGGCGGAATACCAAAGAGCTCAAAGCGGCCTAACGAGCGACAATTATCAACGGTTTCGCGTTCGCCTTGCACTACATGAATGACCAATCCGGTTTGTCCGTCTTGATAAGTAGTAAAGACTTGACGCTTCTTAACAGGAATAGGGGTATTGCGTGGAATTAGCACTTCAACTAAGCCGCCCATGGTTTCAAGACCAAGCGATAAGGGCGTAACATCAAGAAGTAGTAGACTATTATCGCTACTGCCATTCACTAATTGGTGTGCTGTTTGTGCCGCACCTAAAGCGACTACTTCGTCAGGATTAAGGCGACAAAGAGGCTCTTTACCAAAAAATTCAGCAACGGTTTTTTGGATAACCGGCATGCGGGTAGAGCCGCCTACTAAGATCACTTCATCAAGATCTTCAATAGATAATTTAGCATCGCGTAGCACTTGTTCACAAACGCTTAGAGTGCGGCGGCTGACAGGATGTGCAATCGTCAGCAAATCCTCACGACGCAATGACCCTTGAAAAGACTGCTGGTTAATGACTAAGTCGATAGTTACTTGTTCGTCTTCGGTTAGTGCTTGCTTATAAGCTTTGGCTTGCTGAGCTAAGATGGACTTATCATGAGAACTAACATCAGCAGGGTCTATGCCCAACTGTTTGATCAGCCAATTAGTCAATAAGCGGTCGATATCATCACCACCTAGCGCACTATTGCCACCGGTTGCTAGTACTTCAAAAACGCCATCGGTTAATTTTAGAATAGAGACATCAAAAGTACCGCCGCCCAAATCATAAATCAGATAATAGCTTTCGGCATCATTCTCATTGGGTTTATCGAGACCATAAGCTACTGCTGCAGCCGTTGGCTCATTTAGAAGTCTTAGGACATTGATACCTGCAGCCTGCGCTGCATCTTTTGTGGCTTGGCGCTGAGCTTCATCGAAATAAGCAGGAACCGTTATTACTGCGCCTTGGATACTATCAGCAGGCAAGGCGCTTTGTGCACGCTCATTGAGGGCGGCCAAGATACGAGCAGAGACTTCAACTGGAGAAACCTCACCTTGTGCCGTTACGAACGCTGGCATATCTTCTTTGCGGCCGCTTAGCTCATAAGGATGTGAGAACTTAATATCAGCCTGACTTCGACCCATAAAGCGCTTCGCTGAAATAATAGTGTTCTTGGGATCATTAGGCAGATGAGCTAAGGCTTTATCACCCACTAAAGGGCTACCCGTAGAGGGATAGTAAACGACAGAAGGGAGTAAAGTATCGGTCTGGTCTTTTGCCGGTAGCACTTGCGCTTTACCTGAACGTACTACCGCAGCCAATGAGCGTGTAGTACCTAAATCAATCCCAAGGCCAAAACGGTGTTGATGGGGCTGGGCACTTTGGTTAGGTTCAGCAATTTGCAATAAAGACATAAGACAACTCAAAATAAAATGAAAGACGATTTTGACGATAGCCAATTATACGGTATTAGTGAGACTATTTTAACTGTGGGGTTTTTAATAAAAAAACAAGCTCATAACAATCAATATCAACTTGGCTCTCTATAAGAAACCTATAGACATTGGACATAAGCTTATAGATCTACAGCTATTAAACATATAGATCATCATCATCAGCTTGGACAGCGTTAGCTAGTTCATCCAAAGCAATAGTGATGTCAGCGTTTAGCTTGACTAGGAACTTAAGTTTTTGTGTAGCATCAATAGATGTTTGCCAGTCTTGTTGTTGGTAAGCTTGCTCAAAACGTGTTGACTGCTCATTCAAGCGTTCAGTAATCTGCGGATGCAATCGTTGCAATGCCGAACCATCTTTATCTTCAATAGCTTCTTCTAGGTCGATACGCAATTGCATGGCATCATCCAAAAACTCTAAATCGGCAATCGATTGCTCTAAGGTCTCTGCTTGTCCAGCCATATCAAGCATATAAGCGGCTCGGCTATCAGCATTACTCAGTGTTTGATAAGCTTGATTGATAACAGCGGAAGCTTGCTCAGACTGTTGCTGTAAGTTTTGATTACTAGCATTCATATCAGCAGCGTCAATCTTAGCAAGATTATCAGGATGGTAACGTTTTTGTAGGGTACGAAGACGATGATCTAAAGTCTCTTGTGATAGCTCAAACTGTAAAGGTTGCTCGAATAACACAAAAAAATTATCAAACTTAGCCTCTGACTGAGCATTATCGACGGAAGTCATATCCTATACCTTACTTTGGGTAACACTGATTTATTTTTATAATTAATGATTTATTATCTATTTTTAGTCTATTTAACGATAGACTATTTTAAATCGTAAATGATTCACCGCAGCCACATTCACCTTTTTGATTAGGATTAGTGAACTTAAAGCCTTCGTTCAAGCCTTCTTTTTCATAATCCATCAATAAGCCGTCAAGATATACCAAGCTTTTAGGATCAATAAAGATACTAACACCGCGACTATCATAGCGGGTATCATTTTCGTCAGGAGTATCTACAAATTCTAAAACGTAGGCTAAACCTGAACAACCGGCAGTACGAATACCTACGCGGATGCCTTCGCCAGCACCTCGGCTATCCAAAAAGTCTCGAACATGCTGAGCAGCGCGTTCTGTCATTTCAATCATGCCAACTCCTATAGAGTGTTTACAGATTATATTATGTTTACTAAGTTAAAAAGCATTCTATAAAATAAAGGTGACTCATAAAACAAAGGCAACAATGGCATAAGCTTTATTGTCACCTCTGTAGTATTAGAAAACAGCTTTCAAATACTAGTTTTATAAAGTTGATAACGTCTCGGACAAAAGCTTAGTGAGCCGCTTCTTCTTGGACGTCACTTGCACCGTGTTTGCCTTTATAATCGCTGATAGCCGCTTTGATAGCGTCTTCTGCTAATACTGAGCAATGCACTTTTACCGGTGGTAACGCTAACTCTTGCGCGATATCATTATTTTTAATCTCGCCAGCCTGATCTAAACTTTTGCCTTTCAACCACTCAGTTACAAGCGAGCTTGAGGCAATAGCAGAACCGCAGCCGTAAGTCTTAAAACGAGCATCTTCAATGATACCGTCATCACCAACTTGGATTTGCAGACGCATAACGTCACCACAAGCTGGAGCACCGACCATACCGGTACCAACATTTTGGGCATTTTTATCAAGATTGCCGACATTGCGTGGATTTTCGTAATGATCAATAACTTGGTCACTATAGGCCATGGGGTTTTCTCCTGGTTAGGTGATGAGTAATGAATTAATTGTGTTCAGTAAAACTAATTCAGGGACTCATCTATAATTGGGGTCAAACTTACAATAATTTATAAATGGTTATTCGTTTATTCTAGTTAAATCTCAGTTCAATATTAGTGCTCTGCCCATTCTACTGAGTCAAGATCAACACCGTCTTGGAACATATCCCAAAGAGGGGATAGGGCACGTAGCTTATCGACGGCTTCATGCATCTGTTTAATGACAGTATCGATATCTTCTTCTGTAGTATAGCGTCCAAAGCTAAAACGAATAGAGCTATGAGCTAGCTCATCTGGACGACCAATAGCACGTAATACATAGGAAGGTTCTAGTGTTGCTGAAGTACAAGCAGAGCCTGATGATACGGCTAAGTCTTTCAGCGACATCATCAATGATTCACCTTCAACGAAGTTAAAGCTGATATTAACAATGTTAGGTACGCTATGCTCAAGATCGCCATTCAAATAGATCTCTTCAATATCTTGCAAGCCATCCCATAACTTTTGACGTAGTTTGGCAGCATGAGCGCGATCTTCTTCGCGTTTTTCTTCAGCTAAGCTAAAGGCAGCTCCTAAACCAACAATCTGGTGAGTGGGTAAAGTACCTGAACGCATACCGCGCTCGTGTCCACCACCATGTTGCTCAGCTTTTAAACGAATACGAGGCTTACGACGCACAAATAAAGCGCCAATACCTTTAGGGCCGTAAGCTTTATGACCTGAAAAACTCATTAAGTCAAATTTAGCCGTTTCAGCATCAATTTTCACTTTGCCAATCGCTTGCGCAGCATCTACGTGGAAAATAACGCCAGCAGCACGGGTGATTTCACCGATAGCTTCAATATCTGTAATAGTTCCTAATTCGTTATTTACCACCATTAGTGAGACTAAGATAGTGTCATCACGAAGCGCTTCTTTAACTTGCTCTGGTAAGATCAGTCCAGTACTTTCTTGCGGCTCGATATAAGTAATTTCGAAACCTTCTTGCTCAAGCTCACGGCAAGTATCCAATACGGCTTTATGCTCAATCTTACTAGTAATAATGTGCTTACCACGAGAGTGATAGAAATGGGCGACACCTTTGATAGCTAAGTTATCAGACTCAGTAGCACCTGAGGTAAAGACGATCTCACGTGGATCGGCATTAATAACTTCAGCCACTTGGCCACGAGCTGTCTCTACCGCTTCCTCAGCTTGCCAACCATAACCATGTGAGCGCGAAGCTGGGTTGCCAAAGACTCCGTCTACGGTTAAATATTCGCTCATTTTGGCAGCGACCGGTCTAGCGACAGGGGTAGTGGCGGCGTAGTCTAAATATATTAAATTATTATGTTGGCTCATGCTGGGTTTGCCTCGCTAGTCGATAAAGTAATAGTGTTGATATCTTTTATAGAAATCTCTTCAGTAATATTGTGCTGACGATCTGAGATTGATTGCACGTTTTCCATATCTAATAGTTGTGCTAAAGTTATATTTTTCAAGTACTGCTCAATGTGATTAGAAAGCGCACACCATAAGTCGTGAGTCAAACACATGGTTCCGCCTTGGCAATCACCACGTCCTTCGCATTGCATAGCATTAACAGACTCATCAACGGCTAAAATAATACTCATCACATCTATCTCGTTAAGAGGTTTGGATAAGTAATAGCCTCCTGATGCGCCGCGTATACTAGTTACTAATCCACGCTTACGTAATTTGGAAAACAACTGTTCTAAGTAGGAGATAGATATAGATTGACGCTTAGCAATATCAGAGAGAGAAACGGCGCCATCTTGCTGACTGCTTTGTAATGCTAGATCTAATAATGCAGTAACAGCGTATCTGCCTCGGGTAGTTAAACGCATAAAATATCTCCAAACTGATTAGTAATTAGCTTAAATAAATAACAGGTGGCCTTTTGCAATTCAATATATAGAGTCAACGTCACCTGTTATGGCTATTACACAACAGAAGGTTAACCCGGTTCATGCTGCGATAGAGTCATTATACTTAATCCTGAGTAATTTAGTCAAGATTAAAATGTGGTCGAATGGTTAATTGAATTGAAGACCAATATTGATAAAAATGATTGACGGTTAGTAATGCTTTAAATGATTACTAATCGTTGAATAGAAGGCGTATAGACGCTGATATTATTGGTTTTTTATTAGGGTATTAATAGCCATTAAGCTTTGATAGTGTTTTGATAGTACTTATATCATATCGAGTATGACTGTAAAGCTAGTAATAAGATTTAATAGCCGAAAAAATTACATCATAAAAAAAGCAATGATAGCGATCAAGGCAATAATGGCCGCTACAATCGTAGTAATAGTGAGCATTTTCTGTTTGCTTTCTAATTCTTTAACGGTCGTTTCGAGCTCGCGGTTTTTGACAGTCAAAGTATTTATCTGCGTCTGCTGCTCGGCAATACGCGCTTTATAATTATCCGTTTTTTCCTGCTTTTCTGTATCATTAGCTTTGGTTTTGCCGCCAGCTTTGATTTTTTTGATAAGTCCTTGAATAATGCCGCCAACACCCATCTGGATGATGAATTGCTTAACTAGCTGTACTTGCACCACCTCACCGCGCATTTGCAACTTCTCGGTTGTTTCCACGTCGTGAGTGGTCAGCGCATTAATAACTTGAATACTATAGGCATTGATAATGACATCAGGCTCAGTACGGTCTATAGGTAAGCTGGCGTCCAATAAAACCCCTTTATTGCTAAAGGTCGCAAAGACCTCTACATGAGGGAGATATAGTCGCAAGCAAACGACTGTATTCTGTTTAGCAAGGGGATAGGCCGCTTTACGTAGCTCAGGATCTAAGCGTAATAGTAACGTCATTGCTGATTCAACAAAAACCAGAATGATATTTAGCAGAGAATGAGACAACGTAGAACGCTTCATGTAGATTATCCATTTTTATAAGGTAGATTGAGGGTTATGAAGTAATAAAGGTAGAACAATAATAATGCAAATGGTCGCTAAGAGTAGCGTAAAAATAGTTATTGTCAAAATTAATCTATGTCTTCGCCTATATGTGCTAGAAACAAACTAATAAAGATAGCCTAATACCAACTGCTTGTGTACCATTTGTAATGGAAAAGCTAAATTAATGAGCAAAGATTAGGTTTTTATAGTCAACAATGAGGGTCTAACAGCATCGTTTTGACCATTCCATCATAAAAATATTGTTCGCTAGTGTCAGTAATCGAATTGTTGCTAATTTACCAAGATTTTTTATAACGGCTAACAAAGTTTATTAAAGGTAAATTGCAATTAAAAGAATAGCTTAGTGACACAAATTGGAAACAAAATGCAAGAAGATCTTAACTATCAGTAAGAAAGTTAGCGCTATTTTGCGTAAAGTTAAGTGTTAAATACGTTGTTGAGTAAGCAAAAAAATGTAAAATCGCTTGCGCTCCTTATGCTGCCTTGATATAAAGGCCATAATGAAGTGTCACTCACAAACACGTAAGCTTGAAGTGGTTGTTATTGCTTAAGCAGTATTTGAGCGCTACAATACCTAAGGTTAACGTTTATTACAGCCCTTAAACTTGAAGGAAATTTTATGAATAAGTCAGAATTAATCGATAGCATTGCAGACAAAAGCGGCCTAAATAAGACCCAAGCTGGCGATGCATTGAACGCCGTTATGGAAAGCGTTGGTGAAGCATTAGAAGCTGGTGAGAGCATCTCATTAGTTGGCTTTGGTACTTTTAGCGTAAAAGACCGTAAAGCACGTACTGGTCGTAACCCTAAGACTGGTGAAGAGTTGGCTATCCCAGCTAGCAAAGTACCAAGCTTCAAAGCTGGTAAAAACTTAAAAGAGCGTTTGAACTAAGCCAATAACGCTTAGCTCTATCGTTAATTACTATATTGACAGCCTAAGATAATAGTAAGAATCGGACTGCGTATAGTAATAAAGAGCACCTTTAATAGAGGTGCTTTTTTTGTGCCTGAAAAATGTAGCAAACGCTGAACGAATATTTTTGAGTCTGTCGTAAAAATCACGTATCATAGGCGCGCATGTCTTAAAGCTTCATAAGTAAACGATGTATCAAGCGAAGTTTGACATCACCCTTTTATTATTGATAATTCCTACCATTGCCGGTCCTTCAACGACCGATATTCTTACCAATGGTTTTACCAACACGGGTTAATAAAGCAGAAATAATTATGGATAAATTGCGCGATTTTTTGAAAACTTGGCCTGGTCGCATTTTATTGATGTTATGCCTAGCGCCTCTAGCGCTATTAGGTGTTGAGAGCTATTTTGGTGGTAATACTGATCCCAACCAAATCGCTCAGGTAGGAGAAGCCAGTGTTGGGCTTAGCGAATATCAGTCTGCGGTTAATAGTCGTCGCAGTGAGCTGTTAGAGCAGATAGAGGATGCCAGTCTACTTAACGAAGACGTCCTCCATGAGCAAGTGCTAAAAGGTCTTATTGATCGTACTTTGCTTGAGCAACAGGCCGGAAAATTAGGCATGACCGTGTCTGATGACACTATTAATCGCTTGTTATTGCAAGAAGAGATATTCAAAGATGCCGAAGGTAACTTCTCTAACGAGCAGTTTTCAAACTTTTTGCGTCAGCGCGGGATGACTAAAGATCAGCTCTTTGCAGAATTTCGCAATCAACTAAGTCTTGATCAGCTCAATGCTAGCATTGTAGGAACCGCTATTTATCCTATGAGCGCTGTTAATCAGCTGATTGATTTGCAGTTAGAGACGCGTAAAGTATGGTTGCATCGCTTCAATTGGCAGGACTACCAACAGCAAGTCAAGATTAGTAAATCTGAAGTTGAGAGCTACTATAATACCAACAAAGAGAAACTTAAAAGCGCTGCTATGGTCGATTTGGCTTATATTCAGCTGACACCGGCTAGCATTAAAGTCAACCAAGTGACGGCAGAAGAATTGAATCAACAGTATGAAAGTTATAAGCAAGAACTTGGCGTAAGTGACGAACGTATGATTAGTCAGATTCTGTTAAGTGGCGATGATGCCAAGGCTCGCGCTGACAAAGTTATCGCTAGTCTTAATAAAGGCGCAGACTTTGCTGCTCTTGCCAAGCAGTACTCTAATGATCCTACTGGCGCTAGTGGCGGCGCTATCGGTCGCTTTAACCCTTCAGTATTTGGTAATGACGCGGCTACAGTTGAAAAAGCTCTAGAAGGCCTAGCTGTAGGACAGGTTAGCCCTGCGGTAAAAACCAGCTTTGGTTATCAGATATTTAAAGTAACTGATGATAATAGCGGCGACATTGCTACTATGGAGAGTATGCGTGAGGAACTAACGGCTAAAGCGAAAGAATATAAGCGTCAGACTATTTATGCTGATAAAGTGACAGCTATTAATGATCTTGCAGCAGACGGCTTTAGTATTGAAGATATTGCACAGCAAGAGGGTGTAACCCTTAAGCGTATCAAAGATTATCGTAAAGAAAATAATACTTCGGTATTGGCACAACCAGCAGTAATTAAGCAAGCTTTTGATGAGTTTACTATTCAAGATCAAGCGGTCACCACGGGTATTGAAGTAGGTAATGGTATGGTATGGTCACAGCCAAGTAATTACCGTCCGACTCAGACTTTAAGCCTCACAGCGGCTACTCCAACTATTACGCAGACATTACGTAAGCAAAAAGCCAGTGCTATGGCTCTAGCTGATGCCAAAAAGCTAGCCGCGGCTATTAAGACTACTGACGACATTGGTAAGCAAGCAGTGAGTTTTCAGGCTTTGGGTGAGATCAATCGTCAGACAGCGCTGTTATCTGATAAAGAACGCGGTCTAGCCTTTAGTAAGCAAGCGCCTATGAATGGGGTAGTAGCGATGGCTAATGCTACCGAAGCAGGGGCTTCAGTACTGGTAGGTGATCACATCGAAACGCAAGGCGAATCACAATTATCAGCCGCAGAGAAATCACAAACGGCCTCGATTATTCGTGATAATTTGGGACAGGATCAATTACAGGATTATCTAGATTATCTACGTTTGGTTTATAAAGTTGAGATTAATGAGACTAATATGGCCAATGCTCAAGTTCGATAAATAGTTATCATAAGTCTATAAATAATGACTAGAGATAGTAGCTAGAAAGTAATTGAGAAAGTAATTTATTAATAAACGCTTTAAAATACCGCAATGGCTAAACCGCCCTCATGAGTTTTTATAATTATGAGAGTAGGCTGTCATTGCGGTATTTTCATTTTCAGTGAGCAAGGAATAGCCACGATGATACTAGTTAGCCGCTTAGCCAAAACTCAGCCGCTTAACTGAGATAAAATTAACCTAATAGCCATTAACCCTATAGTGCGCTTCAATCTTATAACCCCATCTAATCTTGCAACACCATTGCCATCGCTTCAGCCACGTAATCGACGTTACTGACGTTGAGACCTGCCATACACATCCGTGAATTCGATACCAAATACACCGCATACTCACTTTGCAAACGCTCAATTTGCTCAGAGGTCAAACCGGTGAAACTGAACATGCCTTTTTGCTTAGTGAGATAGTCAAAATTGTGCTTAGGAAGTTTGGCTTCCAATACCGATTTAAGCTTTAGACGCATAGCCTTAATACGGTCACGCATACTATAAACCTCATTGACCCACTGCTGATGCAGCTCTTCATCATTCATTACTATATCGACCACATGACCACCATGCGACGGCGGGCTAGTATAGATACGGCGCACGCTATAATTGAGTTGGCCAAAGACTCGTTCCGCTTCATCACTAGTCGGACACACCACGGATAAGCCACCAACACGCTCGCCATATAGCGATAAGTTTTTGGAGAATGAGTTGCTGACGAATACGGGTAAACCCATTTCTACCGCTTTACGAATGGCATAAGCATCTTGATTCATATCCTCACCGAAACCTTGATAAGCGATATCCATAAACGGAATCAATTGACGCTGCTTAATAACTCCGAGCACCTGATCCCATTGCTCAGGCGTTAAATCCACGCCAGTTGGGTTATGGCAACAAGGGTGCAAAAGCACCACGTCATTTTTATCTAATTGATCGATAAAGCTAATCATCTCATCGAACTTTAAGCTGCTGGTGGCGTTATCATAATAAGGGTAGCTGCCAACTTCGATATCACAACCAGCAAAGATAGCAATATGATTACTCCAAGTGGGATCGCTCACATAGCATTTGGACTGCGGGAAAAACTGATGAATAAATTCAGCGCCAATCTTCAATGCACCTGAACCGCCAAGAGTAGCGATAGTAGCCACGCGGTTTTCTTGCAATACCTGTGAATTTGCGCCAAATAGTAAGTTCTGACAAGCCACACGATGCCCAAGTAATCCCGCCATCGGTAAATAAGGCCGCGGAGTGATAGGGTCGGCAATCATACGCTCAGCGCTCTTCACACATTCCAAAACAGGTAATTCACCAGCTTCGTCATAGTAAATACCAATACCTAAATTCACTTTATGTGGATTAGTATCAGCGGTGAATTTATCCATCAAACCTAAGATAGGATCGCCAGCATAATAGTCTATATGTGCAAACATGTTATTATTTCCTGAAAGTTATAGAGAATACGGTTTTATGATGTAGCGCTTAAGCTTACGAATTATTAATAAGCTAATGGTGAGTTATAAGCAAAAATCATAAGCTAGATTAACAAGTAACTCAATAGCCAAGCTATTTTATAACCCTATCCCTTTAACTAAAAAACCTTTTCAACTGCTCCCTTAGGCATCTACATAAATGACTACTATCGAAAAAAAACTTAATATGAAAAGTATGAGTCAAATAAATACTTGGTTGTTTGTTCCTGCTACTAAAATAACGCTAATAGCTAAAGCTTTCGCTAGTGGTGCTGATGCCGTCATCGTCGACTTAGAAGATGCGGTAGCGCTAGAAGATAAAGCGCAGGCACGTGAGAATTTGCTTGAGTATTTTAGCGATAAAAAACTAAACTCAGTATGGTTGCGAATTAATAAAGCGGGTAGTGAAGAGTTCGATAAAGATATAGAGCTGTGTCGTCAGTTACCGAATATAGCTGGCATAATGTTAGCAAAAGCTGAGCATCATTCAGATATCGAGCAAGCGCATAGAGCTACTGGCTTACCTATAATTGCGTTAATAGAAAGCGCACTTGGCCTTTATCAGCTAGAGGCTATGTCTAAAGCAAATGGCTTGGCGGCCTTTAGCTATGGGTTCTTAGATCTATGCAATGATTTACGAGTACAAGTTGGGACATCAGCGGCAGATATTGTTGCTAATCAAATCCGCTATCAGCTCATTCTGACCTCAACTGTGCATCAGCTAGCAGCGCCTATCGATACCATTTATCCAGACTTTAATGACAGTGAAGGGCTTACTGAGCGAGTTAAGCTATGGTCGCAGATGGGTATGTCAGGTATGCTCTGTATTCATCCTAAGCAAGTGGCGGTAGTGAATGAGGCTCTAGAGCCTACTGAGAAGGAGATTGAGTTTGCTAAGCAGGTGATAGCTGAGTATGAGCGTAGTGGGGAGGCGGTGTTTAAAATAGAGGGAGAGATGGTAGATGCGCCGGTTATTCAACGCTGTTATCGGATTTTGGGTGAATAGGTAGGTTTGATTAATTGGTATAATTTGAATTAGCTTACAGAATAATTTTGTGTATTCATATTGCTTATTTCACTTACTTAAGCTTTTAACATCTTAGCGCAGAAGTCCCCCACCTCTATAGGTGGTGGGATGAAAGCGTCAATACTTTTTGATATGGTATAATAGCATCATGCCAAACCAAATCCTAAAAGCCTATAAAGTAAGATTGTATCCGAATGAGGATCAGCAAGTATTCTTTGCTAAATCATTCGGCTGCACGCGCTTTATTTGGAATAGGATGCTTAGCGATAAGATTGAGCATTACAACCAAACCAAAACTGAGCTAAAAAACACTCCTGCTCAATACAAAAAAGAGTTTGAATGGCTCAAAGAAGTCGATAGCTTAGCAC
>CBETCF010000010.1:0-21264 GCA_965534785.1 uncultured Psychrobacter sp. | reverse complement strand
ATAATGAGATGGGATTTTTTTATTTTAGATCTAAAGTTTTAAAGTTGAACGGTTACTTAGAGAAAGTTAAGCAGTAGCCAAAGCCTGCTCTAAGTCTGCTTTGATATCTTCAATATGTTCAATCCCAATAGACAGACGTATCATATCTTCACTAACGCCGGCTTGCTTGAGTTCCTCAGCATTTAACTGACGATGGGTAGTCGTTGCCGGATGGCTAGCCAAAGATTTTGCATCACCAATATTGACCAGTCGGGTAATCAATTGCAAAGCGTCAATAAAGCGCGCACCGGCTTCGCGGCCACCTTTTACACCAAACGTCAGAATCGCCGATGGCGTACCTTTCATGTATTTTTGCGCAAGCTGATGATCGGGATGATCAGTCAAGCCAGCATACTTAATCCAAGCGACTTTATCGTGACTTTTTAGATACTCAGCGACCGCTTGTGCGTTCTGTACATGGCGCTCCATACGTAAGCTCAAGGTCTCAATTCCTTGCAAGATACTAAAGGCATTAAGCGGACTCAAAGCGGCCCCTGTATTACGTAATGGTGCGACGCGAGCACGAGCAATAAAGGCGGCCTCCCCGACGTCTTTGACAAAGTTTACCCCATGGTAGCTAACGTCTGGCTCATTTAACAGTGGAAAACGCTCAGGATAATCACCCCATGCAAACTTACCACTATCAACGATAGCGCCGCCGATAGAAGTACCCGTACCGCTCATGTACTTGGTCAATGAGTGAATGACAATATCGGCACCGAAGTCAAAGGGACGGCAAAGCGCTGGCGTAGCTACCGTATTATCAATCACCACCGGCACTCCATATTCGTGCGCGATATCACTTACTGCTTGAATATCGATGATATTACCTAGTGGATTACCGATACTCTCAGCAAATACCATCTTAGTCTTATCATCGATTAAATCACGGATAGATTCAGGGTTATTATGATCGAAGAAGCGCACTTCAATAGCTTGGCGCGGTAGGGTATGTGCAAACAGATTATAAGTACCGCCATACAGAGTTGATACCGCAACGATATTATCTCCTGCCTGACAGATAGTCTGCACCGCATAAGTAATCGCCGCCATACCAGAAGCTACTGCTAAACCGCCAATACCGCCTTCTAATGCCGCTACTCGCTCTTCCAAAACCGCATTAGTCGGGTTCATAATACGGGTATAGATATTACCAGCGACTTTTAGATCAAACAAATCTGCGCCATGCTGAGTATTATCAAAAGCATACGAGCTAGTATGATAAATAGGCACTGCAACCGCTTTTGTCGTTGGCTCTACCGTATAGCCAGCATGAATAGCTAAGGTTTCTAAACGTTGGCTATTGCCACCCTTTTCTATTTGTTCTTCACTCATAAAGTGCTCCTTATTCGTTATAACCGTTGAAAAATCATCTTACTAAATGACAGGTGTAAAAAAAGCTGAGTTAATCATAACCCAGCTTCCTTATGAAAAGAATAGCAAATTTTTCATTAGTTAATGAATAAATATCATAAGCAAAAAAACATTAATGGCTAAAATGCTATTATTCAACCCTTATAGTTTATTTGTAATAAGCATTTTCAGTACGGGTATGGTCGGTATCATCAACGACTTGGGTCAGCTCTGGAATTTGTTGCTTAAGCTGCACCTCAACTCCTTGACGCAAAGTCATATCAACGGCTGAACAGCCCTGACAACCGCCACCGAATTTTAGAACGGCGGTCAGGCCAATACCTTCTTCTTCGATTAATTCAAGCAATTGTACATCACCACCATGCGCGGCTAGGCTTGGGTTGATCTCTGATTGCAACACATAGTTGATGCGCTCTTCAACGCTAGCATCAGCCCCTACTTTTGGCACTTTTGAATTTGGCGCACGGAATGTCAGCTGCCCACCGAAGCGGTCTTTATTATAGTCAATTACTGCGTCCTCTAAATAAGGTACTGACGCGGCATCAATAAAGGCGGCGAAACTATCATAGCTGAACTTTAGATCGGCGCTATCTTCTTCGCCGGGTTGGTTATACGCCATGCAACACTCAGCACGCGGCGTACCTGGATGCTCAACGAAAATACGCACACCAATACCATCGGTATCTTGCTTGGAGAGCAGATCAGCTAGATAGCCTTGCGCCGCTTCGGTAATCGTAATATTACTCTTAGTTTCTGTTTGCTCGGTATCAAGCGCTGACTCAAATTCTGCTGATTCAGCATTGGCAGGAGCGCTTTCGCTCAAGCTTTGATTATTAGGGTTTTGATTACTCATAATGTTTCCTATGCGTTATGACACTAGTGCGCTGTTTCTCACAGCTTTCGCGTCTTTAAGGGATAATAATAGCGAGATAACTTAACTATATAATCATTAAATAAATAGTTATGAATCAGCTAATGATATAGGTCGTTAGGTCGATTAAGCGGCAGTGGCTAGAGCATCAGTATTTATTATTATAACTATTTGATACCAATCGCTTACCATTTTTTGCGCTGAGTTAAAGCATTATAACGCAATATACCGCTAATTCCGACTGGGCTACTGTGAATTAATAAAAACTAACGAAATCACCGCGGAAAAACAGTTTTAACCTTTATTTACTCTCGTTCGCTAAACCTTACAGTTGCTACTTTATATGTAGCCGATAGCTTTAGTTTCAAGTCGCTCTACTTTCAAGTCAGTTTATTTTTAAGCGTCTTTATTGTTAATGATTGCTGTCGAGATATTAATTTATTTTTTAACACGCTATGTTTTTACTTAATGAAATCTTTGAAACGCCTTGTGAAAGCATAATAAAGAGGCTTGATTTAATATATAAATTTATATATTATAATAATTAATATTAATTTTGCTATCTATAGTTCTAAATCAACAAGGAGTAACCCATGAGTAAATCATTTAAAGATATCACCAAACACGTTTCTACCAATATGGCAAAACTAAGTAGAAATGTTCCTGAAACCACCAAAGCTTTTTCACAATTAGGTGCAGCGGCAACTGCTGATGGCGTATTAGACAAAAAAACTAAAGAGCTAATTGCCCTTGCAATTGCCGTAAGCACACGTTGCGACGCCTGTATTGGCTTTCATAGTAAAGCATTAGTTCAGCTTGGCGCCACTGAGCAAGAAGTCGCCGAAACCCTTGGTGTCTGCGTATATATGGGCGGTGGTCCATCAATGATGTATGCGGCTGAAGCGGTCGCAGCATTTAATGAATTCAGTAAAGCAGAATAGATTGATACTGAGTTATTCGAGTAATAGTAACTAACATAAAGACTTTCTGTTAAAAATTAAAATTAGCAATGGCCAGTAAGTGACTACACTACTGGCCGTTTTTTATTGTGGCAGGGCTAGCTTGGAAATATACTAAGAGCGCTTTTGTTGTATTATTCTCTATCCATCCAGAAGCTATTTAGATAAACACAACAAGCCTTCACCTTCACTGTCATGAGCTGCTCCTATGATTACCGAAAGTCTAAAGCTAGTAACCACTAAAGATGACGAGCAGATTGCCGTTTGGAAAGTCATGGCTGATAATCAACCATCTGTCATGCCAGAAGTAAAGAAAAAGCAGAATATCTTCTTAACCCACGGTACTTTTTCGGATAAAAAAGTCTGCTTAGGAATTGCCAGTTACTTATGCCAATTGGGTCATACTTGCTACATTATGGAATGGCGTGGTCACGGTCATAGCTCAATGCCAAAAGATAAATTTAACTTTGAGACCGTAGCGACTTATGACTATGAAGCGACTTTTCGCTATTTATTCGATGAGCTAAAACTCGATAATTTGCACAGCGTTACTCATAGCGGCGGCGGGGTTGGTTTAGCGATGTTCTTAGTCCAAAACCCTGTCTATATCGATAAAATAAACAGCATCAGCACTTTTGCTTGTCAGGCCTATGCCGCAATAACAAACCCTATCAGCTACGCCCAAATACTTGGGTTAAAAATAGTCACTAAACTACTCGGCTACCTACCTGCCAAAAAGCTTGGCTTAGGGCCTTTTAATGAGAGCTATTACACTATGAGCCAATGGTATGACTGGAATCTAAAGAAGAACTTTGAGAGTAGCTTTCTTAAAGATAAAGATGGAAATGAGTGTTTTGACTATCGCACAGCTATGGCAGACATTACCGCTCCTGTCTATGCTATCAGCGGTAAAGGCGATCGCTTTGTCTCGCCAACGCCTGGCTGCAAGCTGTTTTTTGAGAATTTTGGCAATGTTGAAAATGTGTTTATCGAATACTCGTTAGCTAACGGTCATCTGGAAGACTATGATCATACTCGAGTATTAATGAGCCGTAATTCATCGAATGAGATCTGGCCTACCGTTGCCGCATGGATTGAAAAATATACTGGCTGATGCTACTGCTAGATAAATTGTTATTGCGCTTGCAATAGAAGCAACGCTATAAAACATCTTTATACTTGTCAGTAACTCTTAAGCTGTGTCAGTATTAGCGTCATTACATACTCTAGCAGCCATAATAAATAAGTTTGTCGTAGGGAATAGAGATATATGAGCGAATTATCAGCAAAAAATACTAATAAAAATAATAATAAGCATTATAAATATCTAGTCTTTATCGGACGCTTTCAGCCTTTTCATTGTGGACACATGGCAGTAGTCGATGAAGCTTTGAAACGCGCGGACAATGTCATCATTCTCATAGGTTCTGCTAATCTGCCGCGCAGCTTACGCAATCCGTTTTCGGTCGCTGAGCGCACAGCAATGATTAAAGGCGCTTATTCCACAGATGAGGCAGCACGTATTCACTGCGTAGCTCTCGATGATGCACTCTATAATGATACTCGCTGGCTAAAATACGTACAGGCTGGCGTAATGTCGGTTACCGGCGACTCGCAGAGCAATATTGGCTTGATTGGGCATTCTAAAGACAACTCTTCATATTACTTATCTCTATTCCCCCACTGGGCATCAATTTCTGTCCCGAGTTATCACAATCTATCAGCCACACCTATCCGTGATAGTTATCTGATGGGCGCAACCCCTACTCCTGAGCGCACCCCTGAATCAACTCGCAAAATATTAAACGATTTCAAAAAAACACCTGAGTATCAGCAGCTGCATGAAGAAGCCGGCTTTATTGATAAGTATAAAAAACAGTGGGAATCTGCCCCTTATCCACCAACTTTTATGACTGCGGATGCATTAGTGGTACAGTCAGGACACATTCTTTTAGTAGAGCGGCGCAGTATGCCGGGGCGCGGGCTTTGGGCATTACCAGGCGGTTTCCTTAATCCAAAAGAAACCTTATTTGATGCCTGTATACGTGAGCTACGCGAGGAGACTCGTCTAAAAGTTCCTGAGCCAGTATTACGCGGCTCACGCCATAGTCAACATACTTTTGATGACCCGTATCGCTCTGCGCGTGGTCGTACCATTACCCAAGCATTTTACTTTCAGCTGAAAAATGACCCGAAAGGTCTGCCAAAAGTAAAAGGTGGTGACGATGCCGCGCAAGCTTTTTGGTTGCCGTTAGCTGAGCTTGATTCTAAGATGATGTTTGAAGATCACTATGCGATTATTATGAAAATGGTTGGATTATAAGATATGGCTTAAATAGCCTTATAACCAAGCGTTTTTTATTGACAACAATTGATATAACTTTATAATTTTTCCCGCCCACGCCGATAGACGGCAAAGGCCAATCGCCGCAGTGATTGTGGCATCTCAAAGCAGAGGAGTTCTGTGATGTACACTAGCAATTTTAATAATTTAGTTTTAAATTCTGACAGTTATAAAACCTCGCACTGGGTGCAATATCCTGCCGGTAGCGAGTATATGTCAAGCTACGTTGAAGCGCGCAAAGGCGATTACGATGTGGTTTTCTTCGGTCTCCAAGCCTTTATCAAAGAGTACCTAACTACCCCTATCACCCAACAAGATATCGATGAAGCCGAAATAGTGATTGAGGCGCATGGCTTAACTTTTAATAGAAAAGGTTGGCAGCGTTTACTTGAGAAACATAATGGCTATCTGCCACTACGTATCGAAGCCGTGCCTGAAGGCAGTATCGTACCCGTTTCTAACGTGGTCTGTCAGGTGATCAATACTGATCCTGAATTTTATTGGTTACCTAGCTATATTGAGACTTCTTTATTACGCGCGATTTGGTATCCATCAACGGTCGCTAGCGTCTCCTATTATTGCAAAGGCATTATTCGTAAGGCGTTAGAGAAGTCTGCCGATAATACGGACTCTCTGCCCTTTCGCTTACATGATTTTGGCGCTCGCGGTGCCTCAAGCTTTGAGTCAGTAGCGCTAGGGAGCCTAGCAAACTTGGTCAATTTCTCCGGTACCGATTCCATGACCGCTTTGGTCGCTGCCAGTCGCTGGTACGGGATGGATAAAGAGATGGCGGCCTTCTCTATTCCAGCCGCTGAGCACAGCACTATGACTGCTTGGGGTCGCGACGGTGAGACTGCTGCTTTTGCCAATATGATTGAACAATTTGGTGGTAAAGATAAAGCTTTTTCGGTAGTGTCAGACAGTTACGACTTATGGAACGCTATCGATAATATCTGGGGCGATGCGTTAAAAGAGGACGTCAAAAATATGGGTGGCACCCTAGTTATCAGGCCTGATAGTGGCGAGCCGATTAAGGTGGTTCGTGAGGCGCTCGAGCGTTTAGCAGTAAAGTTTGGCACCACTATCAATAGTAAAGGTTATAAAGTTTTGCCGGATTACGTGCGTATTATTCAAGGCGATGGTATCAGCGCGCAAAGTTTAGGCAAAATTATCAATGCGGTGATGGATGCTGGCTTTAGCGCTGAGAATATCACCTTCGGCATGGGTGGTGGTCTGCTGCAGCAGGTCAATCGCGATACCATGAGTTGGGCGATGAAAGCCAGCGCTATCTCTATTAATGGTGAGTGGAAAGATATCTATAAAGATCCGATCACTAGCCACTCAAAACGCTCAAAAAAAGGCAGGTTAGCCTTGATAAAAGATAGCAGCGGTCAGCTAAAAACGATTAAGGCAGAGGAATTAAAAGCTGATACTTACGCTAATAGTGAAAGCTTACTTCGTGATGTGTATGTCGATGGTAAGTTACTTATTGATGATAGTCTAACGGTTATAAGAGAGCGTACAGGATGGTAACAGCAATCAAATTATCAGCGAAAGATGTGTTGCTTGCGCCCATTTACATTTATCAAGGGCTTAAAGTAAAGCGTGATACGGTGCGCTTGCCTGAACCTGATGGCGAGCGTCATGGCCAAGCTCAGCTAGCTAAGCCAGCGCATAACGCTACTAATCCTATTAGTTCCAATAACGTTACTAGCATTAACTCGCCAGATAGAAAACCGCTGAATCTTATGATTGTTGGAGATTCAGCGGCAGCGGGCGTCGGTAGCGAAACACAAACTGACGCTCTAGCCGGTAGATTGATTCCAGCTTTACAGCAAACGACGATTAATCAGCAATTTGATGTTATTAATTGGTCATTGCAAGCGACGACCGGACATACCAGCTTTGATATTTTACGCCGCTTGTATGTCATTGCAGCGCCTGAGCAACCAGTCGAGGTAATGGTGTTAAGCGTAGGGGTTAATGACACCACTACCAATATCTCAAAAGAGAAGTGGCAAAAGCAGTTAGAAGAAATAATCGCCATTGCCAAGCGTAAGTTTGGCGCGCGCGTGCTTATCTTTTCTAGCCTACCACCTATGGCACAGATGCCAGCCTTGCCCGTACCGTTAAATGGCTTTATAGGATCGATAGCTACCAGTCTGGATAAGATCTTGCAGCAAGTTTGTGCTGAGCATGACGGGGTGTATTATATGGAAGCAGACTTCAAGCGCATGAGCGAGGAGCATAGCAACGGTCAGCCCGTTGATGCCGCTACTATGTTTGCTAGCGATGGTTTTCATCCTAGCCCTATTACTTATAAGTATTGGGCTCAGCAGTTGGCAGAGCTTATTAATGAGCTACTAAGTTCTAAATGAAAAATAAACTTTAATAAAACGTAAACAAAAAAAACCGCTGATAATTCAGCGGTTTTTTTATGCTTTGACTTATTATATTAATAAGCCAAACAGGCTCAAAAAGCTTACTCAGCAGCTTTCTTTGCACGACCACCAAACGCACCAAAGCGTTTGTTGAAGCTTGCAACACGGCCTTCGGTAGAGCTTTTACGCTGCTCACCAGTATAGAACGGGTGTGATGCACTTGAGATATCAAGTGGGTAATATGGGTATTCTGTACCTTCATATTCGCGAGTGGTTTTGGTCTTAACGGTTGAACGAGTTAAGAAAAACACGTCAGCGTTAGTGTCATGAAATAAAACTTCTTGGTAATTAGGATGGATATCTTTACGCATAATAAACTCTCTAGGTCCGATGTAGGTCTGCTTGTCAATTTGATGAAAAAGCTGAGACATACGTAACTGAGGCACTAAGCACATCTATAAGTCTAGCAATTGTGTCACTGGCTTATTCCAGCACCCAATACCACACCTCTGCTCTCTTAGCCTTTCCCCAGCGGGAAAATCAAAGGGCGATTTTAACGGTTTTTAGCTGTTGATGCAAGTATAGGTTGACTTGCTATGGACTTATTGAAAACGAAAAAGCAGCCATCTACTAAAGGTAAATAGCCGCTCTGTTGTTATAAGTATCAACTTATCAAAAAAACCAAATTATCATTTTTAATTTAAGACTTACTTAGTTTTTACAATATGCCAAACGCCAAGCTTATTATCACCATCGGTATCGCCTACTTTGGTATCGTTGGCATAGAAATATAAAGGCTTACCATTTACAGCCCATTGATAGCTGCCATCTTCACGTTGAAAAGCGGCAAATTGACCTGAAGCTTTGGCATTGCTAGGCGCTTGAAAAGCTGGCCATGCTACCAAACAAGCGGCACCACATTCAGATTTATTTGCCATAGTATCTTTATCGAAGGTATACAGCGTCATAGAGTTGCTCGCATCAACCAACATACCGTTCATACTAGCTACTGGAGCGGTATTACTACTGGTAGCTTTTACCTCATGCGTACCTGTAGTGTCATTACCGAAAACACTATTCAAAGTAGAGCAACCGGTCAGCGCTAATACGCCACTCATTGCTGTCAACATCATAATACGTTTCATAATCATTCCCTTGTTATTGCAAACTGTTATTAAAAATTGTCATTGAATATTGTTGGCTAGTCAAATGCCTAGTACCTGCCTAAACTAGAACTTTATACTGACGACCTTAGCTACCTTATTACTTTTAAGATTAGCTTCAGACGCATTAAATATAGCATAACCTAAAAGACTATCTTTTTTGCCTGAACTTAGTTTTACAAAAATGGCTAAAAATTACAAATTTAACAAAGTTGGATCTATCAATTATATTTTTTGCAGATAGTTATTTTAAGCTTGCTCATTTAATTGGCTATGTTTATCAATTTCTAACCGACTAATAATAATGATTATTATTTCCTGTCTATAAATTGCCTCTACACGTAATTCACTGACAAAACTAATGCATCTTCTTACGTATTTACCCTGATGTATCCTTTAAATTTTTATAAAATAACAGTAGTGATGATAAGCACAGCTACACAATTAGTTACGACTCACTATGACGCATGAGATTGTTAGTTATCATTGAAGTTGACCCTATTCGGACTCATATTATCCTTTACACACATAATTGCTTAACGAAGCATTCAATGTCTTTAGCAATGCTATTCCTCAGAATTTATAACAGTTAATAGTTAATACTTACAACGATTAGAATTCAAAGCAATTAGAGCATAACTTATTTAGAAGCAAGACTGCTTAGTTATTTTATCGAGCTATCTTTAAACTTTAGTGTTTGAAAACCTATAGCGTTACCAATAAAAATTTAAAATCGAAAAGTTCAATGGATAAGACGGTAAGTCAAATGAGGTAGCAAATGATTGCTAAGCTATCGACCCAGTCCGTCCACCTTGCGCTTTTTAGATTAAGGATAAGAGTAAAACCATGACCCAATCCTATGACAAAAAAGCCAAAGCAGCTTCGCAAATGGGCGTCAATGCTACTGAACTCGCTAATAATATTAGTGAGCAGACTAAACGTGTGGGGATTCTAGGAGGCGGTACTGCTGGCGCTACTATCGCTATTCGCCTAGCAGCTTTAGGTCTAGAGACTTATCTATTTGAAAAGAAGTCCTCATTAATTGATGGTCCACCTATGTGCCATCTACATGCCGGTGGTAATTTATATCGCGAGATTCCTGATGAAGATTGCGTGGCGTTATTAAAGCAGTGCATCGATATCCTACGTCTTTATCCGCATACCATCGATGTACGTCCTACGGTATTTGCAGTGCCAACACGCGATGAAGGCATTCCAGAAGACTTATTACCGCGCCTAGATATTTTGACCGAGGCTTATCGTGAGCTGATCGCAGAAGATCCGAATAATAAAGTGTTAGGTGAGCCTGAGAATTACTACCAGCTTTATAGCCATGAGCAGCTTATTGAGCTGTCTGAGCGCGAGCAAGTAGCGGTGCCAACTACGGTTGATGAATGGGTTATTCCAGCGGCTAAGTATCTGGATCTCAATAAAGTAAAATATCCACTGATAGTGGTGCAAGAATACGGCTGGAATATCTTTCGCTTAGCGGCTTCTGCGCAGTTGGCGTTAGAAGGTTATGATAACGCTCATGTCTTTACCAATACTCAAGTCGAGCAAGTAGTGGCTGTCGAATGTACGGACTGCACCAATGCCAATCATCATGTCAGCAAATGGCGTGTTGATTATCAACAAAACGCTAACGACATTGGCTCTACTAACCAAACCGAATCCATCGAAGTAGATTATTTAATCAATGCTTGCGGCTTCCGCACCGGTATTATCGATGATATGGTCGGAGTCGATGTTGAGCGTATGGTCGAGTTTAAATCCTCTTACATTACCCATTGGGATGATGCTGGTGGACAGATTCCAGAAATCATCGTCTATGGCGCACGTGGTACGCCTGAAGGTATGGCGCAGCTGACGCCTTATCCAGGCGGTTATTTCCAGATTCATGGCATGAGTAAGGCGATAACCTTATTCGATGATGGTCTAGTGGCCTCTACTAAACGAAGTGCTCAGCCTAGTCTGCCCTCAGAGTATTTACACTACATTGAAGATGGTTGGGATAAAGCCCCTCTGCAAGCCCGTAGCCAACAGTCGATTAATTATGTAGCAGAGTTTGTACCTACTTTTACTAGTGCTCGTACCATAGGTAATGCTTTATATGGTGGGCAGCAGATTCCTGGTAAGGACGACACTTTACGAGTCGCTGACGTTAGTCTTTATGGGCATCTGCATTACGCTCGTGCTGAGAACGTTAAGGCTTCCTCTACCCTGCTCGCCGCTGATGAAATCGTCAGCCAACTACTAGAGATTGGCATATTAGAGCCAGACTTAGCGGCTGATAAACAGCGTTACACTCATGATTGGGCGTATTTAGTAGATAACGATGACGCTAGCATTCATAAAGTGGCAAGAGAATTAGCACAGCAGCGGGGCTTTCCTTTAGCTATGGCTGCTGTTAATCATAGTATTCGCGAAGTGGCACTTGATGATTTGACTCCTGCTTATATTTGAATCTAACTTTAATTTAGCGACGTATAAACTTTGCTTAAATAGTGAACATTAAATATAAAAAAACAGCCACTCGCTAAAGATAACGGGTGGCTGTTTTATTATTAATAATCAGTGGCTAATAATTAATCACTAGTCATTTAGCTTGCGCTAGTTCTAATTACCTACCATTTTTTTGGTATCGACTTCTTCATCGATATTTACTATGGTCTGTAGCAGCTCAATAGCTTCACTAATTGTGTTACAAACCACTAGACGCTCAAGGTCTTGGGGCTTCATAAACCCTTGCTCAGTAGTAAATTTAAGATGTTCGATCATCCGATCATAAAAACCATTAATATTAAGAATAATCATCGGCTTTTCGTGCTGATAAAGCTGTCGCCAAGTCGCAATCTCCATAATTTCTTCAAGAGTACCAAGACCACCAGGTAAGGTAATAAAGGCATCGGCATACTCAGCCATGACCGTCTTACGCGTGTGCATGGTATCAGTCAAATGCAGGCGAGTTAAGCCTTGATGAGCGATTTCGTGCTTCAGCATAAAGGTTGGAATAACGCCTACTGCTTGGGCGCCGCCATTGATTACCTCATCTGCTACCGCACCCATCAGACCTATACTAGCGCCGCCATAGACTAGACCCATACCATTATTGGCCAAAGCACTTCCTAGCTCACGTGCCGCGTTTTCATAAATATCACTGTTGCCTAGCCGCGAGCCGCAGTAGACCGCAACTAAAGGCATAGTTAGGCTGGATTTATCTACAGCTTGCTCTATGTCAGCGATATCATGGCTAGTAATAACTTCATAATTTTCATTGTTAATCTTCATTTGCATCATATAATTTCCTAGATTCTGTTTAAGCGCTATTTTTCGCTAATGCCAATTCTTGCTAATATTAAGACTATTTGAATTGTTCTATTGAATGATTGGCTTAGCCTGCTATTTATTTTACCATAAGCCTCATCATCAGACTTCAACAACGATTTATCACTACGCAATGCCTACACTTATAAACCCATTAGGATAAAACCATGCTCAATGATACCGCACCGACTTCTTCAACACAGGCTAACGCTACTCTCAATAGTAGCACCGATAACGCTGCCGATAGCTATTCATTAACTATTATGACTGAGCGCAATCATCCCTTAGCCGCCACGGTTTATCGTCCCAATTCCGCAATAAATAATGAAACTGGTACTAAGGTGAAAACCGCAGTAATGATAGCACCAGCTACTGGTATTAAGCGTCAGTTTTATCATAATTTTGCCATCTTTTTGGCAGAGAATGGATTTGGAGTGCTTACCTTTGATAATGAAGGTATTAGCGAGTCACTATCGACCCCACTAGCAAAATGTGATGCGTCCCTCATAAGTTGGGGACGTCATGACATGCCAGCAGTGCTAGACGCTTTGCAATATGAATTTCCAGATGCAAGCTATCATCTGATTGGCCACAGTGCTGGCGGTCAGCTCGTCGGTCTGATGCCCAACTATGAGTCAATTAGCTCGATATTTAATGTCGCTTGCTCATCAGGACAGATCAAAAATATGGACATGCCTTATAAGCTCAAAGCGATGGGGTTTATGGATGCTTTTATTCCGTTAAGCAATTTAGTCTTAGGCTATACCCCAGCGGATAAGATCGGTATGGGCGAACCTTTACCTCGCGGCGTGGCGCATCAATGGCGCGAGTGGTGCAATGGCGCTGGCTATATTCAAACCGCTTTAGGCAAGACCATTCATAAGCACTTTTATAATGAAATCACTATTCCTGCATTGTGGTTAGGTTTCACTGATGATGAGATTGCTAATAGCGAAAATATCGACGATATGATTAGAGTCTTTCCAAATATGCCAGTAGAAAAGCATTATTTAGACCCGAAAGATTTAGGCGTCAGTCATATCGGGCACATGCGTTATTTCAGTAGTAAAACTCATGCCAAAGCGCCACAGCTATGGCAAATGGCGGTAGACTGGTTAAATAAAGAAAGATAGCATTAAATAGCATATTTGAATCGTGGGTTAGCTTTTTTTAATTTAATAGGCCAAGCCCACTTTACAATTGCTTCTTTTTTTCAGCCTCGACACGCTTAGTCAAAGCGGAGTATAAGGTCGGCTGCATATTATGGATGTTACCAAGCATCCATTTTACGTAATTGATAGGCACCTCTTTAATCAGCTTGCCCTTGTGTTTACCAAAAGGCATCTTGCTCACTGGATGGGCGGTATTGGATATTTTATGTGCCGCCAGAAAGTCTGTTGGCTCAATCTCTAAGCGCTCACAACAAGCCTTATAAAGTAAATAACACATACGCGCATCACCTAACGCGTCGTGAGCAGCAATGGTCATTTGACTAGCTTCTGCCTTTCCTATTAGCTGTTCGATACATTTTGACTGACCATAGTAGCGCCATTCTGGAAAAGCCACTCTTGCTAGTCTTACCGTACAAATGAGCTTTGCAGACGGCCTGCCAATCACGCGCCAGTCGAAGCGTACATTATGACCAATTAGGTATTCTGGTAGCTCAAACTCAGCCAATTCAAACCGTTCACAGTCTGCGACGTCATCGTCTGTAATACCATGAACTTTGATGACTATCGGCGATATGGTACGACCACTATTGAAATATTTCATCCACTCAAAACCAGTAGCTACATTGATAGTCGCCACTTGAATAGGCCTTGGATCACGGCCTTGATCAGTTTCAGTATCTATAATAAGCGCTGTTGCCAAGTCATTCATAGGTTCAATCATAAATTCAGTCATAGTTAATCGCTAGAAAAATCGTCTTTACTGTACCCTAAAACTGCCCTGCTTTAGTCGTATTTTGGAGTAAAACAGCATAAGATATATATTATACCAATCCTGTAAATTACAAGAGCGCGTAATGCCACCTAATAAGCCACCACCGCTGCCCAAAGCACCTAAATCACAGACACCTGAGTCAGAGACACCTAACTCAAAAGCACCTAAACCCTCGCTTATAGGCCGTTTACTCAGCGTGCTAATAAGAGCTGCTTTTTTATTTGCGTTATTATTTATCATCGATAAAGTGTTGCCAACGCTAAGCTTGCAAACCCAGACTTTTGTGGTCGCCAAGTGGAAGCAAGTCAATTTATTGCAAGAAGCGCTACCTGTTGATAATAGCTTGCCCAGTCCTTTACCCGGACAGCACCTAACAGATACTTGGGGAGCGGCTCGTAGCCAAGGACGTAGCCATGAAGGCATAGACATTTTTGCCGAGCGTAATACCCCTATTCAGGCTACTACTCATGGCGTCGTAAGTAAGGTAGGCGAAAACACATTAGGCGGGCGCGTGGTAGTGATCGTTGGACCCGGTGGCGCTGGACATTATTATGCGCATCTAGAGAATTATGCCGATATTGAGGTTAACGATTGGGTCGAAGCAGGCGAAATTATTGGTTATGTGGGCGATAGCGGCAACGCCAAAGGCACACCGCCACATGTACACTATGGTATCTATATCAAGGGCAGCGCGGTCAATCCTTATCCTTTGTTAGCGAAGGATTAAACCACTCTTAACGAAACACTAAACTACTTCTAAAATAAAATTCAGTGGCCCGTCATTGATACTTTCAACTTGCATATTAGCGCCGAATTGACCGGTTGCCACCTCTGCATGCTGAGTTTTTGCATAAGCGACTAACTCTGCAAATAAGGCTTGCGCGGCATCAGGATTCATCGCCGCACCAAAATCAGGGCGACGGCCTTTATCAGTCTTAGCCATCAAAGTAAATTGCGAGACGAGTAATAAGCCGCCGCCAACTTGCTGGACGTTCTGATCCAACTTGCCAGCCTTCTCAGGATCGCCAGCATTCTCAAAAATACGATAAGTCAATATTTTATCTACCATGCGCTTGGCGGTTTGCAAATTATCATCAGGCCCAAGTCCGATATACGCTAATATTCCTTGCTCGATGGCGCCAACATTATGCTCATCAACTTTGACCTTAGCCTGTTTTACTCGCTGAATAAGGGCTTTCATTACTTATCTCTCTTATCACTTTTTCTGATTTTTAATTATTTCTAATCTTTTTTTAACAACTTATCAATGACTATAAAAACTATTTCGATAACTTATGCTCACACAGATGAGCGCTGACCGTGATAAAATAGCCCTATTGATTCGCCTAATTTTTTCGTTAACTTGTTAGCTAGTTTTCTTTAAACCACCTTTTGGTAGCCCTTTATGACCTTATTTACCACTATTCAACAGTTTGTGCCGCAGCAAAAACTCAGTCGTGCTGCCGGACGTTTGGCCGCTAGCCGTCATCCGCTAGTCAAACGTGCTTTTATCCGTAGTTTTGCCAAAGCTTATCACGTAACGCTAGATGAGTATGAGCGTGACAACTTCAATGCTTATGAGAGCTTCAATGATTTTTTTACGCGTGAGCTAAAAGACAATGTGCGTCCTATAGATAGCGCTGTTAATGGCATCGTTAGCCCTGCTGATGGGGTAATCTCACAACTCGGACAAATTAAAGATCATCAATTATTACAAGCCAAAGGCCGAGAATACGACATCAGCCAATTATTAGCCAATAGCGCTGATGGCGATTATTTTGCGGATGGCAGCTTTGCTACGGTTTATCTAGCCCCAAGTAACTATCATCGCGTACACATGCCATTTGACGGTACTTTGACCACGGCTCGCTATGTACCGGGTACCTTATTTTCGGTCAATAATAGCACCGCTGCTAATATCCCTGACTTATTCGCGCGCAATGAGCGTCTAGTCTGTCTATTTGACACTGAGTATGGCAAGGCAGCGGTAGTCTTGGTAGGTGCGATGATTGTCGCAGGGATTGAATCTGTCGCTACTGGCAAGATTAGCCGCACTGATGATATTCAAGAAACTACCCATAACATAGCGTTAGCAAAAGGCGATGAGCTTGGGCGTTTTTATCTCGGCTCAACGGCTATCGTGGTATTACCCAAAGCGGCAAAGGCCGATTGGCAAGATGAGATGAGAGCTAATAGCATAGTACAAATGGGACAGCTGTTGGGAGCGGCTAAGGTTTAAAATAGATAGCTATATCTAGCCCTAATCCTCAATTAACCAGCCTTGCTTAGTCGCATAATCAATTTGTGCGGCTAGCCAATGATGAATAGCCGGAAAGCTATCTTTAATAAAAGCATGTGCCGCGGCTACTTGTGAGCGCCTAATACCAAGCTCTAGCCAAGTTTTGCCTTGAGTATTTAAATTTAATAAAAAAGGTAAGAGGCGATCCACTACTTTTATCAGCTGGGTCTCAGGGCTATCGCCGGTTTCTTGTTCTTCCCAAAGCTCGCTTAAGTTATTAATACCATTACCACGCTCGCTTTGTAGACGCGCTATACCATCGCGCTCTTCTAAATGCGCATCCTTACGGCTATCAGCGTATAAAAAAGTATCACCAGCGTCTATCTCTCCTAGGTCATGAACTAGTGCCATTTTTAACGACTTTTCATGATTGACCTCTAATTCAAATAATTCCGCTATCGACCAACAAGCCATCGCTAAGTGCCAAGAATGCTCGGCAGAGTTTTCTACCCGCACCTGTCCTGCATCATCTGCGGTAATATGATTACGGCGATTGACATGCTTTAGCGCGTCTAACTCTAATAGGAAATTTGTGACGCTCTCCATGTCTTTAGGGCTAGTGATATTTTTAATATAAGCGTTGGAATTTTGGAGAGTTGTAGCAGTAGCGGTTTCATTGCGGAACATAAAAAACTCTTTGATTTGGAGCGTTAGTTTTGAGAATTAGTAACGATAATGCTTGTGGATAGGATAAGCAAAAAGAATGTTTTCTTCCTGCGTTCCCTGTCCAATATTATGAATAATCAGCGGCGTGCCATCATTAGCCTTATTATTTGAAACAATACCTATATGCGGCAAATTACTATTAGGTAAGCGCCATGTCACGATATCGCCAACTTCAAAGCTTTCTTTGTCAGTAGTAGATAAGGTTTGTCCATGACGTGCTAAATAAGCTTCGATATTAGGCACACGCCGATGATCGATATTTTTATCAGTGGTTTTAAGACCCCATGTTTTGGGATAAGCTGGAAAATTAGCTTTCATATCGGCATTGATAAGCTGCTGTAGATCAATGTTTTGTAAACGATAAGCGCGAACAATGACGTCAGTACAAACGCCAGTATTCTGCGCTACATCACCACGCGGGAAATCAATCATTTTATAAGAAGCATCATAGCTTGTAGTAATTCCTATTTGCTTTTTGGCATCTAGCGCTAATTTGTTGCCACTGCTAATAGGGCTGGCCGCTAGCGCTGGTACTGTCATCGCTATTGACAATAACAGTATGTAGGCTGTGCGGCTATACCTTAGTGCCCTATTCATCAGCTTTACCTCAGAGATTGGTATAAACGCAGATTTGCTTTAATTAAACTTTTACTTAATCAAATTGCTAATCGTTTTAAAAGCGGGATCTTTACTACTGCGACATAGCTCAAATAAAATCGTCTCAACCGTAGTAATCACGCCACCAGCGCGGCGAATACGGCGAATCGCTTGCTTTTTGTCATAAGGAAAGCGTGAGCCTACCGCATCTCCAATGATGACCGGCTGCATACCATTATCAAGCAAATCAAGTGCGGTTTGTAGCACACAGACGTGGGTTTCGACCCCACATAAAATCACGATATTACGGTTTTGCTGTGCCAAATGATGCCAAGAGTCATCGGTATCACAAGCGCTAAAAGTCACTTTTTCAAAGCCTTTAGCATTGCTACCTTCTAAAACCTCCAGAATCTCAGGCAACGTCTCGCCCAGTCCTTTTTTATACTGCTCATTAAGCATGATAGGAATATCAAGCGCTTGTAGACCTTTTATGAGGGTAACTATTTTTTTTAAAATATTCTCGTGATCATTAATGTGCGGCGTCAAGCGTTCTTGAACATCGATAATCATTGCTTGGGTATTTTCACGAGCAATTCGGTAAGTGCGGTCAGTAATTATAGTGGGCATAATACACTCCTTGTAAGTCCGTAACTGCGCGCTACAGACTGCTGTGTTGTTAACTTATACTTTGCAAATAACTTTATATAAGTATTTTCTTATCTTTATATAAGTCTCTCTTATTTAGTCATAGTTTAATGAGGGCGTCAATGATGATAACCGCTAATAACAACTTATAACCTACCAATTTTTGCTTAATTGCGCTCAATAGAGCAAATAAAAAAGCCTTCAATCATTGAGATCAAAGGCTTTTCATAATAAGAAACTTACTACAAGAGATTTAAATCTTATAAATTAAACCCGTTCAATAATAGTAGCAATACCTTGGCCCAGACCGATACACATAGTCGCAAGCCCTACTTCAGTATCCATTTGCTCCATAGCGTTTAATAAAGTAACCGTAATACGTGCACCTGAACAACCTAGCGGATGACCCAAAGCAATCGCACCGCCGTTGATATTCACAATATCTTGCTTATCAAGTAAATTAAGGTTTTTCAGGACTGACAGACCTTGAGCAGCAAAGGCTTCGTTTAGCTCGATAGTTTGCATATCATCGATACTCATGCCAGCGCGCTTAAGTGCTTTTTGGGTAGCCGGAACAGGGCCGTAACCCATGATAGCCGCATCACAACCAGCGATTGCCATACTGCGAATACGAGCACGTGGCTTTAGGCCTAGGTCTTTTGCTTTTTGTGCGCTCATTACTAGCATAGCTGACGCACCATCAGATAAAGCTGATGAAGTCGCTGCTGTTACTGTACCGCCTTTAGGATCAAAGGCTGGACGTAGCTTTTGCATTTGCTCCATGGTAGCGTCAGGACGAATCACTTCATCGACGGTACAAAGCTGCAAACGACCTTCGGCGTCATGGCCTTCGATACCGATGATTTCATTGTCAAAACGACCTTCGGTAGTAGCTTCCCAAGCGCGGCGATGTGACTCAAGACCAAAAGCGTCTTGCTCTTCACGACTAATATTATTCATGCGACCTAACATTTCAGCCGTTAGACCCATCATATTTGAGGCTTTAGCATAATGCTTAGAGGCTGCAGGGTTTAGATCGATACCGTGCATCATACCGACGTGACCCATGTGCTCAACACCACCGATAATGAAAGTATCACCTTGGCCCGTCATAATTTGTGCGGCAGCGGTATGCAAAGCTTGCATTGATGAGCCACAAAGACGGTTAACCGTTTGGCCACCAGCAGTCTTTGGAATGCCTGCTAGCAAGCCAATATTACGACCGATGTTCATACCTTGTTCTAGGGTTTGGTTAACACAGCCCCAAATAATATCTTCGACATCATTGGTATCAAAATCATTACGCTCGACCAATGCACGTACTAGCTCAGCTGATATCGTATCAGCACGGACATGGCGAAACATACCGTTCTTAGTTCTACCCATCGCTGAACGGACACCGTCGACGATGACTACATCTGTTGGACTTAAAGTTGTCATACTATATTCCTTTTAAATTTATGGTCAGCGCCGTAGTTATTTACTCAACTCGTCATTATTTTGAATAGTAATAATGAGCTGTCAGTTAGCAAACTCTCGGCGCTTATCCTAATACGCTATCTATATGATTAATGGAGTCGATTATGCAGCTGGGTAGAATGTCTCGCCAGCGGCTGCCATATCGCGAATTTTCTGTGGGGCTTCATAAGCTTTGCCAAGGTGCGCATATTTTTCACACAGTGCTAAGTAATTATCTAGACCCAGTTGATCGATATAACGGCATGGACCACCACGGAATGGTGGGAAACCGACACCCATAATCATCGCCATATCCGCTTCAGATGGCGTAGAGACAATATTATCCTCTAAGCAGCGAACTGTCTCATTACAGAAGGCAAGCATAGTACGGTCGATAATCGCTTGATCGTCGAACTCTTGCTTTTCGCTATCGCTAGTGGCTTTCAACAGCTCATAAGTGGCTTCATCAGCAGTCTTTTTCGGCTTACCACGCTTGTCCATCTCATACTTATAAAACCCTACGCCGTTCTTTTGACCTAAGCGTTTGTTTTCATAGAGATGCTCAATCGCACCTTTATAGTCAGGCTTCATGCGATCTGGGAAACCTTCTGCCATCACTTCTGCGCCATGAACACCAGTATCTAGACCGACAACGTCAATTAAGTAAGCCGGACCCATAGGCCAGCCGAATTTTTCCATAACTTTATCAACATGCGCAAAATCAGCACCTTGCTTAAGCAATAAGTCAAAAGCACCAAAGTATGGGAATAACACACGGTTCACTAAGAAACCTGGGCAATCATTAACCACGACCGGCACTTTGCCCATTTTTGAAGCTAACGCAACGGTAGTAGCAATCGCTTCTTCAGATGACTTCTCGCCACGGATAACTTCAACCAATGGCATACGATGTACTGGGTTAAAGAAATGCATACCAACGAAATTCTGTGGACGCTCAAGCGCTTCAGCTAAGTAAGTAATAGAGATCGTTGAAGTGTTTGAGGCAATGATAGCGTCATCTTTAACTAAGCCTTCAACTTCGGCAAGTACTGAGCGTTTGATCTTTGGATTTTCAACAACGGCTTCGATAACAATATCGGTTTCGCTAAAATCACCATAGTTAAGAGTAGGACGGATACGGCTTAAAGTTTCACCCATCTTCGCTGGGGTCATTTTGCCACGCTCGACCATCTTGCCTAG
>CBETCF010000009.1:0-22483 GCA_965534785.1 uncultured Psychrobacter sp. | reverse complement strand
ACCACTTATGAGCTAGGCGTTTGGTTGAGCGAGCAAATAGGTGAGACGCCGCCTGTTATTGATAATAAAAAAATAACCGTTACGGGGAAACGCTTACATAGCAATATTCCGTTAGCTTGGCTGGATTATCCTGATTGGCAAATCGGTTATAATGATATTTTACAGCACGAGCAAGAGTAAGTTTTTCATTTAAGACCAAACGCTTTGATAACGGATACTTCGTTATTTCTTTATCTATTTGACCTCAATTTTACTTAACCATTTGGAGCCGCTATGACTCAGCCCTTTACTTCGGCTAATAGTTTACCGAGTGCTCAACTCAATGCTGAGCCCAGTGCTGATCAGGGTAAGCTTGCAGAAAGTAACGCTGAGTTTTCGCAGACCGCTAGCAGTGAGCAGCCCGCTATCGTACATCCTAACTTTGATCCGAGGCAGACACCGCTTGATCCTGCGCGCCCTTTAAGTGATATCCCGGAGCCTGCAAGGCGTAATAATGGCCAGCTGCGTCGACTTTATGGTAAGTCAGCTCGCTTTAGTCAACCCAAAATCCAGTCGTTATCGAAATGGCAGTTAATGGCATCGAAGCCTTTTGCAGAGCACTTAGCATTACTCAGCGCAGCAAAACTGATTGAGTTACCAGACAGCTTTTATCGTCGTTATCCTAAGCAAGAAGAGCAAAGTCAGCATAATCAAAACTCCTCATCTGCTCAAAGCTTGTTGTCTTCATTAGAAGATATGACGCTACTTGATATGGCAGATATTCAAAATACTATCAATCAATACCCTCAGCTTAGCCGTTATGGTTTTTTGGTAGAGGAATCGCTTTCTAATAACTCTTCAAATGACAATACTGAGAATAATAATGAGCAAGCTATCAAGTCATCTGCTTCATTACGATCTTTGACTAAACGTTATAATCCCGATGAGTTGCTAAATAGCCTTTATGCTGATGATTGGCAAGTAATCTTACAACCGCAAGATTTTGAAACTGGCGAAGGTAGCTTGGCGACTGATATTTTGGCTTGTAGCGTGGCGGTTCATGTTTTAGCACAATGCGCTACTCGTAAAACTATCAATCAGAGCTATAGCGCTGAGCAAATTTGTCATTATGTCCGTAGTTATTTATTAAGCCAGCTTTATCATTCGCCGGCTAGTCGCTATCATTATCGTCAAATCCGCCTATTTGCTGGTCATATTATTGTGGCAGCGCATTATTTAGGCTGGGATATACAAATGAGTAACGATGGCCAAGCCCATTTTAACGTCTCCTCACGCAGTGGTTTGCTCACTCGCTACGCCAATATGGAAGACTATACGATTAACGGCTGGTCAAGCTAAAGTGACTGACGTTAGTTTGCGCTAACCCTTTTTTTAGTGCTAATTTTATTGATAATTTGCCTACTTATTTATAACAGGAACGCTCATGCCTATTGCCAAAAGTACCGCTCAAAACGTTACAGCAAGCTCTTTTTCAGCACAGAAGTTTATTGAACTAGCTCTTGAGAATAAAGTGCTTAAATTTGGCGAGTTTGTGCTTAAGTCTGGACGTATTAGTCCTTATTTTTTTAATGCGGGTTTGCTAGCATCAGGTGAAATGCTGTCGTTATTAGCGAGTGGCTACGCAGATGCTTTAGCTGAGCAAATAGCGATTGATAATGCAGATAACAGTGATGACACGTTGGTTATTTTCGGTGCAGCTTATAAAGGCATTCCTTTTGTCGCAGCGACCGCGCAAGCATTATGGCTGCATCATGGTATCAATGCCGATTGGGGCTACAACCGCAAGGAAGTCAAAACTCACGGCGAAGGCGGCAACTTAGTCGGCGCTGATGTCCAAGGTAAGTCCGTTTGGATTCTCGATGATGTGATTACCGCGGGCACTGCAATGCGAGAAGTGATAGATATCTTGCAGCAAGCAGGAGCTAGCGTTGCTGGTATAATCGTCGCATTAGATCGCAAAGAAAAAGGTCAAAATGAGCACTCCGCTATTCAGGAATTGGCGGCTAATTTGCAAGTGCCTGTACAAGCTCTAGTCGATATTGATGATCTGATAGGTTATCTTGCCGATGATAGCAGTCAGTATAAAAACGCTGAGCAATTGGCAAAAATGCAGCATTACCGTGAGCAATATGGCGTTTAGTTTTCAAGCCTATCTTTAAACCAAACCTTATTTAAATAACAATAAAAAAGTGAGCCCTCTTATGAGCAAAGACAATCAAAACGCAGCGAAATCCTTAAGCAATAAGTCACTAAATATTCTAGTTATTATGGATCCTATTGAACAAGTTAATTATAAAAAAGATACTAGTCTAGCAATGATGTGGGCGGCGCAAGATCGCGGCCATACGCTAGGCTACTGTCAGATTCATGACTTGTGGCTAGATCGTGGTCAGCCGATGATAGATTCGCAGCCCGTTACAGTGCACCGCGATCCTAATGATTTTTATACTTTAGGCGACAAAGCCACTGTGGCTGCTAGCGATTACGATGTCATTTTAATGCGTAAAGATCCGCCGTTTGATATGCGCTTTATTTATGCTACTTATATGCTAGATCATGCCAAAGCGGCAGGCGTGCTAGTGGTCAATGACCCACAAGCGATTCGCGACTGTAATGAAAAACTATTTGCCACTTGGTTTAGCGATTATATGAGTCCAACGATTGTCACTAGTAAGCAAGCTCATATTCGCAAGTTTATCGCTGAGCAGCAAGACGTTATCGTCAAACCTCTTGATGGCATGGGCGGCACAGGCATATTCCGTTTGACCGCTGATAGTCCTAATATTGGTGTTACCCTTGAGATATTAACAGAGCTTGAGACTTTGCCAATTATGGCGCAGCGTTTTTTACCGGAGATTAAAGAAGGCGATAAGCGCGTACTTATCGTTGATGGTGAAGTGGTCGATTACTGCTTAGCACGTATTCCAGTTAAAGGCGAGACTCGTGGTAATCTAGCGGCTGGTGGTAGCGGTGTTGCCATGCCGTTGACTGACACCGAGCGTCAAGTGGCATTAGCGGTCGCTCCTATAGTCAAAGAAAAAGGATTAATGTTTGTAGGCTTAGACTTAATCGGTGGTCGCATTACCGAGATTAATGTCACTAGCCCTACTTGTGTACGTGAGATTGACGATCAATGCGGCACTGATATCGGCACTGATTTTATCGTAGCTGTAGAACAAAAATTGCAGACTCAATAGCAACGAAAGCTAATGATTTAGTAGCAAAAATAACCTTTAATAACGCTAGCCGACAATAGATTAAATTAATATTTTTTAGTCATATAAAATACTATATATAGGTGAATGATTTACTCTATACTATGGCAAATTTTAGCTAGCGGCTTTTATAGCTATATAACTCATTTTGCTTTATAACCCGAATTGATAAAAAAGATAGGCAGGCGTTAATGAAAACACCGCATATACTGATGATGGCTGCTGGCACTGGCGGACATGTTTTTCCAGCGCTAGCCGTTAGCGAAGAGTTGACTCAGCGCGGCGCCGTTATTCATTGGTTAGGGACAGCGGCCGGTATGGAAAATGCTTTAGTTGCACCGACAGATTATGCGTTTCATGCTATTGCTATGCAAGGCTTGCGTGGTAAAGGCATCGCGCGCTTACTAAAAATGCCAGTGACTTTATTATCGGCAACGATGGCGACAATGAAGATCATCCGTAGCAATCAGATTGATATGGTTGTGGGTTTTGGCGGTTATGTCACCGCTCCTGGTGGCATAGCGGCACGTATGACCGGTACGCCCCTTATCATTCATGAGCAAAACGCCATTGCTGGTATGAGTAATCGTTATCTGGCAAAGATGGCGACCAAAGTATTGCAAGCCTTTGAGAATACTTTTGCTGATAGTCAAAGTAGTGCCAAACTAGAAACAGTTGGTAACCCAGTACGTAATACCATCACTGGTGTTGCTGCACCCGTGGCGCGTTATGACATCAATGATAATTCGCCGTTACGTTTATTGGTCGTTGGCGGCTCTTTAGGCGCACAAGTGCTAAATAACAATGTACCCAAAGCCTTAGCTATGATTGATAGACCTTTTGAGGTGCGTCATCAGTGTGGGCGTAATAATGAGCAAGCGACTCAAGCCGCTTATGATAATGAGCCGTTAAGCCAACATAAAACTCAGGTGCAACCTTTTATTGATGATATGGCTGCCGCTTATAACTGGGCCGATATGGTCGTTTGCCGCGCTGGGGCTTTGACAGTAACTGAGATTCAAAACGTAGGTATACCAGCGATATTTGTACCGCTACCACATGCGGTGGATGATCATCAAACGGCTAATGCACGGGCTTTAACAGATCACGGTGCCGCTATTTTATTACCGCAAGCTGAGCTGACGCCTGAGCGGCTAAGTGCTGAGTTGGCAACGCTTGATCGAGCAAAATGTTTGCAGATGGCAGAAAAAGGCCATGCGCTTGCCAATCGTAGCGCTACTCAACAAGTAGCTGATATTATTTGGCAAAATTTATAACTTCTGACCTACAGCTCGGCTGCCGCTCGTCACTAACTTTTTAACTTCTTTTATAATGAGACCTCCTTATGTCAACCTCTGCCAAAGCCTTACCTAAACGTCTGATTGAGATTCCAGAGATGCGTCGTATTCAGCATCTACACTTCGTTGGTATTGGCGGCTCAGGGATGTGCGGGATCGCTGAAGTGATGAATAATCAAGGGTATCAAGTTAGTGGTTCGGACATCAATGAAAGCTTAGTCACTAAGCGCTTACAGAGTATTGGTATTGAAATTTTTATTGGCCATGACTCAAAGAATATCTCTAATGCTGACGTCATTGTGGTGTCATCAGCTATTGATCGTAGCAACCCTGAGATTGAAGCGGCGCTAAAGGCACGTTTACCAGTAGTTCGCCGCGCCGATATGCTTGGTGAGCTGATGCGCTATCGTCATGGTATCGCGGTAGCTGGTGCTCATGGCAAAACCACCACGACTAGCTTGCTGACGACTATGATGGCTGAAGGAAAACTAGATCCTACTTACGTCATCGGCGGCAAACTCAATGCTTCGGGTAAGAACGCCGCCCTTGGTAGTAGTCGTTATTTGGTTGCTGAAGCTGACGAATCAGATGCCTCATTTTTGAGCTTGCATCCGATGGCTGCTATTGTGACCAATATCGATCAAGATCATATGGAAACTTACGAGAATAGCTTCGATAAATTAAAAGCCGCCTATATTCAGTTCTTACAAAATATGCCTTTTTATGGTTTAGCGGTAGTTTGCGGTGATGATCCTGAACTTTATGCGATGATTGATGATATCGGCCGTCCAGTATTAACTTTTGGACTTGAGCCTTTCAATGATGTGCAAGCTACCGATGTCGTAGTAGAAGGCACCAAAACGCATTTTACCGTACTGCGCCGTGATCATGAGCCACTACGTTTAACCCTCAACATTCCGGGTATTCATAATGTTTATAATGCCCTCGCTGCTATTACTATGGCAACCGATGAAGGCGTAGATGATGAAGCTATTAAGCGTGCTTTACAGAAGTTTGCTGGAGTAGGGCGCCGTTTTGAGCAGCATGAAGCGGTCGTCGTTGATGAAGGCGATATTCTATTGATTGATGATTATGGTCATCATCCTAAAGAAGTCGATGCCACTATCAAAGCGGCGCGTCAAAGCTTCCCAGATCGTCGCTTAGTAATGATGTTCCAGCCGCATCGTTATAGTCGAACTCGCGATTGCTTTGATGACTTTGTCGAAGTGCTCTCTAGTGTGGATGAATTACTATTACTTGATGTTTATTCCGCGGGTGAGAGTCATATCAATGGCGCAGATACTAAGTCGCTAGCTCGTAGTATTCGTCTGCGCGGTGAAGTTGAGCCCACTATCGTTGATAAAGATAATATCGCGCCGGTGATGCAGCGTCTACTAAAAGCTAATGACATGCTCATAACCCAAGGGGCGGGCAATGTCGGACAGATTGCTATTGACTTGGCGGCTAATGATTTATATCTCAAATAGCCTTACATAGCCAGTTCAATATAAAAAAGATACTTTAGGAATATTCTTCATGAGTAATAAAAATCAGCAAAACCTCACTATTAATCAACAAAATCATAGCGACGATAATCAACCCGCTAATATAGAGAATCCGGAACCGGCGCTAGCGGCTGCTCATATCGAGCAACAAGACTCAAACGATAAGCAAGCTAGTAATAGTGAACAGGCTAATGACGCTGCAGCTTTGAGCGCTGATTCGGTAGTCAAAGATGCCAGCTTATTCGGCAAAGTTGCCGTAGTGTATGGCGGTAATAGTAATGAGCGTAGCGTTTCTTTAGATAGTGGCGCTGCCGTACTGCAAGCATTACAGAGCCAAGGTGTTGATGCAGAGCATTTCGATCCCAAAGATCAAGATGTTACTGAGCTGCGCAATTACGATCGCGTGTTCAACGTCTTACATGGTCGCGGCGGTGAAGATGGTGTATTGCAAGGCGTATTGCAGTGGCTAGATATTCCGCAAACCGGTTCTGGAGTTTTAGCTTCTGCTTTAGGGATGGATAAGGTCCGCACCAAGCAACTGTGGCAAGGCTGTGGTCTATCGACAGCGCCATTTTCATTATTGACCGCTGACACAGATTGGCAGCAAGTGGTCAATATGCTTGGTCTACCGCTGATTATTAAGCCAGTACACGAAGGCTCTAGTATCGGTATGACCAAAGTTAATCATCTAGATGAGCTGCCAGCTGCTTATGCGACTGCCGTGCAATGCGGTGATGCAGTGATGGCTGAGCGCTGGATTACTGGACGTGAATTTACTATTGTCATCATTGATGATGAAGCCTATCCAGTCATTCGTCTAGAGCCTGCTGATATCAGTAACTTTTATGATTTTGAAGCCAAATATAATCGCAACGATACCAGTTACTATATTCCTTGCGGCCTAAGTGCTAGCGATGAGCAGCACTTACAAGCCTTAAGCTTATCGGCTTTTCGTGCAGTAGACGCTAAAGGCTGGGGGCGCATCGATGCTATGCAAGATAATAGTGGTAATTTTTGGCTGCTAGAGATTAACACTGTACCAGGGATGACTAGTCATAGTTTAGTACCTATGGCTGCCAAAGCTCGAGGCATGGATTTTGACAAGCTGTGTTGGCATATTTTATCGCAAACTTTGTAGTAGCTAATGCTTTTAGCGGTAATTTGCTATAAAACGTAATTTCAAAATTCTGCATAAGGTTTCTTGGAGCTTGCTATAACACAGCATAGTGTAAACTTGTGTAAATTCATCAACCGCAATGCGGGTTAGGCTATTGTTTGATTGCAAAATACGTTAACATTGCAGTAATTATGCTGCTTTAGATTGGTTTATTTCAATTTTTCGATAATAATTGTCCAAAACGTCACTCTAAGTGCTTTTATTTTTGATATTTTCTGTTGATAATAGCTACTATTTTTTGTTTTAGTAGTGTTCTTAAGAACAGTTTTTTAATAATGGTTTCATTATAAATTATATTTATAGCTGTCTAATCTGTAAAGAAAACCAATTGATTAAGTCTGTTTAGTGAATGAATGGCGTTAATAAAGGATAGGGACGGATGCAATTATGGCTCAAACTGTCGATGATGTGGCTGAGCTAATGAATACTGAAATGGACAATAAAAAACCGAGTTTACCTTTGCTAAATTCAGCTAAGTATATCTTTACAGCATTAGTGGTCGCTTTATTGTTACTGATATTAGCTATGGGTATTAAGGCTTTACGTGACGCTCCGCCTGCTACTATTGCAGTAGATACTCAAGGTTTGAGTGCTGCTCAGTATCAGACTTTACAGCAGACCATGAGCCAACAAACGGTAAGTAGTTTTTTTACTAATGATTTACAGTCTTTACGTGATATCGCTATGAGATTGGCTTGGGTCGATCAGGTGAGTGTGACTCGTGATTGGCAGCGCGGCATCGTTATTACCGCATTACCTAAACAAGCTGTCGCTAACTTTGGTACCGAAAGATTAGTGGATGCCAAAGGTAAAGTGTTTGTACCGGTTGATAGTAGTGATTTGCGTCAACAGCAGTTTGCTACTTTACAAGGTTCTATCGAGCAAGCCCCAGTAATCATGCAGCAAATGCAGCAGATTAATGAATGGTATTCACCGCTGGATATGCAAGTTGAAGATATTATTTTAACGCCACGAATGACTTGGTTAGTTCGTTTTGATAATGGCCTACGAGTCATCGTTGATAACGAAAATACGGCGCAGAAGTTGTTAAGTTTGAGCCAGCTGTTGGCAGCTCAGCTTAATGATCGTCGTAGTGAGATGCAGTCGATAGATTTACGTTACAAGAATGGTTTTACCATTGCATGGAATATTAAGGAAGCGGATGCTACGACTACTGTCGAAGATACTGCTACTCCTTAACTTATATTTTACTCATCTTTGTAAAATGGATTTTTACTTTAGAGTTATCTAAAGGATAATTTGACGTAACTCGTTAGATAAATTCATTTACAAGTAATTTCTTAATGATTAATGGGGATGCCAAATAGTCTCCTGATTAGCGATAATTTGTCTGGTAACATGAAAAATACTGAAAACCTCGTTGTTGTCCATTTAAGTGCCACTGCAGTCTATGTAGTGATCGGTAGTGTCGTCTCTGCAAAAGATATTCGTATCATGGGTGTTGGCCAAGTCAAAAACAACGATTTTTACCAAGGTCGAATCAAGCATCGTGAACGTCTCCAAGGCGCCATAAAACAAGCTATTCAAGAAGCGGAAGATATTGCCAATTGTCGTGTCCATAGCGTATGGCTGACTCTAGCTACCCCTGAGTTGTCGAGCAAGAATAGTGTCGGACAAGTCGCTGTAGAAGAGCAAGTCGTTCTTGCAAAAGATATGGTGCACGCTTTGTCTAATGCCAAAGCTCAGGATTTACCTTCCGACTACTATCTGATGCACTGCTGCCAGCAAGGCATCTATGTCGATGACCAAGAAACGATGGTCGATGACGCTATTGAAATGATCGCCAAAAATATTACCGTTCTTTATCACATGATGATGATGCCAGTAGCTAGTCGCCAAAATATTCAAAAGCTACTACAAAGCTGTGATGTCGGTATTGATCATATTGTCTTTGATGCCGTCACTAGTGCAGAGTATAGTTTGATTAGTGAAGAACGCCAACAAGGTGTTTGCTTAGTCAATATTGGTGCAAGTACTACTAGCATTTGTGTCTATAAAGAGAATAAGCTTATTTTTACCCATTGTATCGCTAGTGGTAGCCATGAAGTCACGATGGATATCTCAGCCGATGTGGGTATTTCGATGATAGAAGCTGAACGGCTAAAAAAATCTCATGGCACAGTCGATATTCATAGCATTGATCCTGGTGCATTTCATCTGTTTAAACCACAAGGCAGCGGTGACGAGTTTAACGTTAGCTTACATAACTTGGCACGTATTATCGAAGCTCGTTATATCCAAATTTTTACTGAAGTGGCCCGCCAATTACATCAAGCAGAATTGATAGGCTTTATCGATTGCGGTATCGTATTGACAGGTGGGGGCAGTACTATTAAAGGTATGATTCCCTTTGCCAAGAAGTTATTAAAGATGCCAGTGGTCATGACTAACACTCATCCTGCGATTAGTGCCTATAACCATTTTGATAATGACGACACCTTTAAACAGCTCAGTACTCAGGTGAATGACCGAGCCTATCATACGGCTTTTGGAACCTTGTTATATAGTCAGAGCGAGCAGTTTCGCCACAGTGAACAGAGCGAGCCTGAGGCTATTAAGAAGAGTAGCGTAAAGGGCACCTTCCAAAAGGTAGGTCAAAGTTTTACCAATGTTTTCAAAAAGATACTTTAGCGGCTGTATAAGCTATCATTCTGTTAATAGGTGATTGTTAATATCTTTTTTAAGTAGTTTTTTATTATTTTATTTAAATACATTTATATATAGTAAGTCGATATTACCGTAGATAGCTAGAGTTAGTATATGGCTAGCGTACGTCGACCATCAAGCTATTTGCAACTGGAGAATCCTTTTTATGTCAAAATATACTATGCCAGATGATAGTCAAATTCAAGACAATGGCCAAGCAAGATTCACAGTATTTGGGGTCGGCGGTGGCGGCGGTAATGCGGTTGAACATATGGTTCAGCAGGGTATCAAAGGTATCACCTTTGTCTGTGCTAATACTGATAGACAAGCTCTCGACCGCTTAACCGCTCCCAATAAGCTACAGCTTGGCGCAAAAACTAACCGCGGTCTAGGAGCTGGAGCTAATCCAGAAGTAGGGCGTGAAGCCGCTGAAAGCGAAGAAGAAGCAATCCGCGAATTGCTACAAAACTCAGATATGGTATTCATTACTGCTGGCATGGGCGGTGGTACTGGTACAGGCGCAGCTCCAGTAGTTGCACGTATTGCCAAAGAGTTGGAAGTGTTAACTGTTGCTGTAGTAACCACACCGTTTAAATTTGAGGGTGGTAAACGCATAAAAGCTGCTAAAGCGGGTATTGAGCAGCTATCGAACTTTGTAGACTCGATTATTACTATTCCAAACGATAAATTACTAAAAGTTTATGGCAATATATCGATGCAAGATGCTTTTAAAAAAGCTGATGATGTTTTGATGCATGCAGTGCAAGGTATTGCTCAAACTATTTCGAGTGAAGGTGTTATCAATATCGACTTTAATGATATTCGTACAGCGATGACTGCTAAAGGTCACGCCATGATGGGTATTGGTCGTGCAAGTGGCGATGATCGTGCCCGTCAAGCGACTGAAAAAGCAATTCGTTCTCCGCTATTAGATAACTTATTATTAGAAAATGCGAAGGGTCTACTGGTTAACGTTGCTTCTTCTGAATCTGTTACTTTAGATGAGTTAAATGAAATAACTGAAGTGGTTAATAGTATTACTGATATTGAAGAAGCCAATATCTTTATCGGTACGGTTATTGACGAAAAACTTGGCGAAGACTTACACGTGACGGTTATTGCAACGGGTTTGACTTTAGATGAAAATGCTGACAAAGAGACTATAGCGCCGCAAGTACCTTCGGTTAATAGCACTCAGTCGGTAGATCCAAGTTTGCATACTAGCGCTTTAAATAGTCAAAAGCAGACTCAAGCTCAGCAATATCAAGAAAATGCGTCAAAAACATCGATTAAAGAGCAGCCACAAACAAAAACCAATAGTATTCAAGATTATCTGAAGCGTCAGCAAAATAAATAGTATTAGTTGATAATTATTTAATCTATTGTTGATCAAGAAACCAGCGCCTAGACGCTGGTTTTTTTTTGCTTAAATAATACCGTTAATTCAATAATTTAATCCTAAAATCAGCTTATATCTTCAAATTTTACCATTAATAGTTAATAATTTACATTTTGAAACATCAGTATTAATGGATTTATTGGTAGTTAATGAATAGGCTGTAGGCATTGATTTTATTATAGTTCGCTGTAAATCGATGACTAAACTTAGCTAGAAAAACTATTATGACAAGTATTATTAATGACTAGAATAGGCAAATTAGTGTTTTTTTACTATAGCGAACGGGGGCGTGCTAATGGTACACTAGGCCAATTGTAACAAAATATGTGAGAAAGCAGCCATGAATCAAACAACTATTAAAGCAGTTATAGCGGTCACTGGTACCGGCTTACATAGTGGCGAGCCTGTTGACTTAGAGTTCCATCCTCAGCCTGTTGATACTGGTGTTGTCTTTGAGCGCTCAGACATACCTGGTTCAGCTCCTATTCCTGCCAGTGCTTTTTTGGTACAAGACACGATGATGTCATCCAATCTAGTTTTTGGCGGCACACGCGTTGGTACCGTAGAACATTTGCTAAGCGCGATTGCCGGTCTTGGCGTAGATAACCTATTGATTCGCGTTTCAGCGAGCGAAATTCCTATTATGGATGGTAGCGCGGCCCCTTTTGTGGGTTTACTACTACAAGCTGGCTTTGAAGAGCAAGAAGCACCTAAGAAGTTTTTGAGAATAGTTAGACCGGTACGAGTCAAAGTAGAGGATAAATGGGCTGAACTACGTCCATATGAAGGTTTTGAGATGAATTTTGAGATCGACTTTGATCATCCTGCCTTTAATAAAAACTTTCAACATGCACAGTTCTGTTTTTCGACGCAGAATTTTATTGAACAAGTCAGTGAAGCGCGTACTTTTGGTTTTATGAAAGATATCGAAGCATTGCGCAAGAACAATCTCGCTCTAGGCGGCAGCATGGACAATGCTATCGTTATTGATGAGCATAGAGTATTGAATGCTGAAGGCTTACGTTTTAATGATGAGTTTGTTCGTCATAAGATATTAGATGCCTTAGGTGACCTATATTTGATTGGTTATCCTATATTAGGCCGTTTTAATGCCTATAAATCAGGTCATGCGCTGAACAATTTATTAGTTCGTGAGATATTATCTGACACTAGTAACTTCGAAATTGTAACATTTGATGACAATGTAACTTGTCCTATCGAATATTTGCCACTTTCAAGGTTAGCTGTTGAAGGATAAGTACACGAATATACAGGATGTATCGCAACATTTACGCAATATTACATAGTTTACGAAGTAAAATATTCATATTTCTGATTATATAAAGAAGTTAAGCTTCGATGAAATCGCTGAAAGTTAGGTAGTACAAAAGCTAACAGCTATCAAAAAACGTACAATGACGATGTCAAGTTAAAGGCAATCTTCATTGTACGTTTTTTATTGCGTAATATTCTTTGAATAATATCTTGATACTGGCTGTTTTTTGGGGTGATTTTTACATAAGTTTACAGTGTAAGTTACGATATTTTAGTCATTTATCAGGCGTAAAAGCGATTTTTGTAGGTTTTTATCTGTGGTGACATGTTTTGCAGCCTGTGATATAGTCCGCTTTGTGTTTTGGCTAAGAGCCTGATTTACATTGGCTTGGTGAGAGGTTGAGACTGTCGATGAAGATGCTGATTTATCTAAATGTTTAGATTGATTAGTGGAAGAGTTAGTTACCACGACGTTAATTTGTTTGAGTTGTTGAAATGTAATCGACTGCTCTGTTAACACTGACAAATAAGCGTTATGTAAGTAGCGAATATGATTGGCAGCAGTTACCGAACTCACACTAAGCGTTATTTGCTCATTAGTTAGACCGACAACCCAACAGCTATTAAGAATTTCTTCTGGTAGACAATCTACCAATAGCTTTTTTATCTCAGTGGTTGCTTGCGTAAACAAACGCATGTTATCGCTCAAGCTTCGAGGTAGTGCGCTACCAGCAAAAGCTTGATGATCAATAAGCTGAGCGAGTCGATTAGGTTGTTTTTTTGACATCATATTGCTCATTGCTAGACATAAGGTTGAAACGGACAATCTACGAGGCGGATGACAGGACTAGTAATAATGCTAGTGTCAAACGCTCAAGACTAGAGGGTTAACTGCGATACCTAGGATTTTATCATGATTGTTTGATGGTTATATCCTTTAAATTAATTGATGCTTCGTTATGGATGACGGGCGATCTTGTATTAACAATAGGTAGTAAAATTTATGAAACAAGCTTTATTAATTTTGTCAGTATTGGGAATGGGCATAGCACAAACGAGTGGTGCTGTCGAAACGACCTTTCAACCAAATAATACCTTGAGTCATACCATCACGAATATCTCTGCTGCTTCGAACTATGGTTCTAGCCAGAACATCTATAGCACTAATAGTGGGGCTCATGTTTATAGTAATGACGAAATCAGTCAAGCTATTGACAATCTAAGTGCCCACGCTAAGCAAAAAGAATATCAATTAGCGTCACTTACTAGCCGTTTATCTTACGAGAAACAGCAACAAGTTCGTAGCAATATTCCAGATAGTAATTCAGCACCAGCACGTGCTGCAGCGCGGGCCTCAAGAGTAGCTCTGTCTAGAAGCTCTGGCTACTGCGCTCGTTATGTGCGTAAAGCCCTACAATCTGCTGGCTATGAGTTTACTCCGAACCCATCAGCTTATCAGTATGCTACTCGCGGCACACTTGCTAATGCAGGCTTTAGCAAGATTAGCAACGATATGCAGCCGCAAGTCGGTGATGTGGTTGTCTTTAATCGTACCTCAAAACGCCCACATGGTCATATCCAAATATTTGATGGTAATGGCTGGGTCTCTGATTTCCGTCAAAACAGCATCAACCCTTATAGTGGCACGCACAGCTATACTACTTGGCGAGATTCGCAGTATGTTGATGACGCTTCAAACCGTGGCATCTACCTAGCTATGAATGACCAGTAAGCCATATGTTGGAATCCTAAGTCTGTTATAAATAGACTTAGAATTAGCAAATATCAAAAACCCAGTAATGATTTTAGTGTCATTACTGGGTTTTTTGATATTTGCCATAAAAATTATCAGCCATGTGAATGAATCTTTATGCTCAGACATAAATGACAAAGCTATTGTTAATCGCTATTCAATATTTTATTACTTTCTTAGCCTTCAATCTCTCATGCAACTAAAAAGCTTAGCATCAATAAAAGGCTGACCAGTATTGTCGTTGGTGAAAATCAGCTGGAGAGGCATGAACAGGAGCGAAATAGAGCGCCACGTTGCCAAAATAGAGAATGACACAAGGATGAAGTAAAGTTTTGCTACTCTCTACTGACAAGTCGTAAGGCAGCTGCGCTAATGGTAAGCTTAAACTCCGCTTATAGTTACTTTCATTAATTTGAGTAGTCTCAGTAGCCTTAGTCTGAGGAGGATAGGTATCAATCCAGTTGATTTGAGCTCGCTTATTACTTTGAGGCTGTAATAAGGCCACAGGTGGCAAGGTGGTTGGGTAACGATAGTTTTCGAACTGATACACAGCATAACGACCATCCGGATTGGCATTAATCTCGATGTAGCTGTTTGCATCACTAGTGATAAAGCATTCAAGGCAAGTCTGCTCCCATAGGTAATCATCGAAGCCAACGTTGTTTTGCTGCCATGACGGCCAATGTAATTGCTCAGTCAAGGTTTTCTCAGGCAAGCTAATCTCATAGTTGAGATGTAAACAAGCTTGATTAGCACTGACAGCGGCACTGTCGCTTTCCGTATCTCGATGAATCTTAGCGGTAACTTTCACCTCAATTTGCATTAATTGCTGAACGGTCACACCGATCTTTTTAGCATCACTGCTTAAGCTGTCAGTAGCAAGTTTGAGGATAAAAGTCTGACTCATTTTAGGGGTCGCCTTACAGCTAATAGGTTAAACGCTTAAAACTAGCTAAGTCTTTAGTAAAACACAATAGTAAAAATAGAGTGGTAAAAATAATAAAAGCCGCAAATCTAAGAGGTTGCGGCTTTTATTATGAGCTAGCTATCTACTATAAATTAAGTAATGGCTATCGATTAATTAGCATGACGGGCTAAGTTTGAGAGCTTAGGATTAGCATTAGGGTTTTGTCGTAATAATAGCGCCATACGACCGATGGTATGAATGACATTGGCTTTGGCGGCTACTGCAATCTCACTACTCACGATATCACGCTCATGTTTAGTGCCTGCTGGTAGCTTTACTTTAATCAACTCGTGATCGCTCAAAGCTCTATCGATCTCTTCACTGATAGCCGGAGTGATACCTTTATTACCGATCATGACGATAGGTTTTAGCTCATGGCCAATGCTTTTTAAGCGTTTGATGGTAGCGTTATCAAGTTCCATAAAATTCCTTATGTTTATTTAAATAGAGGGTAGTTTCAGTAGTGAAGTCACCAACAGCATCTCTTAAAACACTGAGGATTAATTCATCAAAAAAGTTAATTAGCATTATAAGTAATATAAGACTATCTTGCATGAAATCGGCAGGATTTTGCACGATTTTAAGTGAGGGAAATGTTAAACTGCGTTTATGGCTGCATTATAGAGACGCTTGGCATAGGTTGATAGAGTCAATGTTAAATAAAAAAGTATCATAGTCAGCATTTTCATAATAGTTTGATCATAGTTATAAATAGGAGCTAGTGTTTTGGCTACACGCATTGAAAATAAAAAACTATCAAAAAGTAGCCGTGCTTGGATGAAAGAGCATCTAGATGACCATTATGTCAAGCAAGCACAAAAAGACGGTTATCGAGCACGCGCCGCTTATAAGTTACTTGAGATCAATGAAAAGACCAATATCATTACCAAAGGTATGACCGTAGTCGATCTAGGGAGTGCACCCGGCAGCTGGTCGCAAGTAGCAAGCAAATTGGTTGGCGAAAAAGGCACCTTAATTGCCTCAGATATTTTACCGATGGATGCTTTGGCCGACGTGACCTTTATTCAAGGTGATTTTCGCGAAGCCGATGTTTTTGACAGCATTATGGCTGAGGTTGGTGCCACACAAGTCGATGTTGTCTTGTCGGACATGGCACCTAATACTGCTGGCAACAGTGCTGTTGATCAGCCGCGTATGATGTATCTGTGCGAGCTGGCCGTAGATTTTGCCTTAGCGACTCTACCTACAGGTGGCGCGCTTATTATGAAGGTGTTTCAAGGCGAGGGTACTCAAGAGCTACGTCAGCAAATGCAGCAAGATTTTAGCAAGGTTCGGAGTATAAAACCGGCAGCTTCTAGAGCCCGCTCCAAAGAGATGTTCTGGATTGCCATAAAATAGCGATTAGTTATTATCAGCAAATATCACCGCAAAAGCCTGTTTTCAAGGGCTATGGCCAATAATACAGTTTGATCTAATGCTGTTACAGGGCGCTGTTTGCGAGCCTTAGACCTTTATTCAGACTGCTACAATAGTTAACCGAATAATGGCGTCTAACGGTTGAATTGTGCCGACTACAATCACATATCATGGTATATTAACTTTATTTAAAGCTATGATTAAATGAAGTTATTTAACAATAACCGCTTATTTATATGAGTTTTATCTTTTAATAGTGACTATTAGTCACCATATATAAGAGACTAAAGTAAATAATCAGTTAACGCTTTGAAGGCGTCACGTGTTTAATAAACACACTAATAAGTAGGGATGGGAAAGCTTGTGAGCGACATGGTAAAAAATACCTTATTGTGGCTGGTGGTAATCGGCGTTCTAGTGCTAGTTTTCAGTGGCTTTGATAAATCATCTGAGCCTGATAACCTCAATTACTCTGAGTTTGTGACCGCAGTGTCAGAAAATCAAGTAGCTAGCGTTGAGATCGATGGTGAACAGATCACTGGTGAGAAGAAAAATGGCTCAGCATTTGAGACCATTAGACCCGCTGTGGCTGATGAGCAATTGATGCCACTGCTGCGTGAAAATCAAGTCGAAGTTGAAGGCACCGCACCGAAACGTCAAAGCGTATTAATGCAGCTATTGATTGCCAGTTTCCCCATTCTGTTAATCATAGGCTTGTTCTTATTCTTTATGCGTAACATGCAAGGTGGCGCAGGTGGTAAAGGCGGCGGCCCAATGAGCTTCGGTAAATCGAAAGCTAAGATGCTGACCGAAGATCAAATCAAAGTTAATTTCGATGATGTGGCTGGTTGTGAAGAGGCCAAAGAAGAAGTCGTTGAAGTGGTCGAGTTCTTACGTGACCCTGATAAATTTACTAAGCTTGGTGCGACCATTCCACGTGGTATCTTGATGGTAGGTCCTCCTGGTACTGGTAAAACGCTATTAGCCCGAGCTATCGCTGGCGAAGCCAAAGTACCGTTCTTCTCAATTTCAGGTTCTGACTTTGTCGAGATGTTCGTTGGTGTAGGTGCTTCGCGTGTTCGTGATATGTTTGAACAAGCCAAAAAGAGTGCGCCTTGTATCATCTTTATCGATGAGATTGATGCAGTCGGTCGTCATCGTGGCTCAGGTATGGGCGGTGGTAATGATGAGCGTGAGCAGACGCTTAACCAGTTACTAGTTGAGATGGATGGTTTTGAAGGTAATGAAGGCGTTATTGTCATTGCTGCAACCAACCGTGCTGACGTACTAGATAAGGCACTATTGCGTCCGGGTCGTTTTGACCGTCAGGTACAAGTTGGCTTGCCAGATATCAAAGGCCGTGAGCAAATCCTTAAAGTGCATTTAAAGAAGCTACCTAATACTATTAGTGTTGATGCTCGTGCTTTGGCTCGTGGTACGCCAGGTTTCAGTGGCGCACAGTTAGCAAACTTAGTTAACGAAGCCGCTCTATTTGCCGCTCGCCGTAATAAGCGTAGCGTCGATATGAACGACTTTGAAGATGCTAAAGATAAGCTTTATATGGGTCCTGAGCGTAAATCGATGGTTATTCGTGAAGAAGAGCGTCGTGCTACTGCTTATCACGAGTCAGGTCATGCTTTAGTCGCTGAGCTATTACCAGGTACTGATCCGGTGCATAAAGTGACTATTATGCCGCGTGGTTTCGCGCTTGGGGTTACTTGGCAGTTGCCAGAGCATGATCAGACTAGTATGTATAAGTCAAAAATGCTTAGCGACATTGCTATCCTATTCGGTGGTCGTATTGCTGAAGAAGTGTTTATCAATCAGATGTCAACAGGGGCCTCTAACGACTTTGAGCGAGCTACGAAAATGGCACGGGCAATGGTCACTAAGTACGGTATGTCTGACGCGTTAGGCATCATGGTCTATGAAGATGATGATCAGTCGCAGGGTTACTTTGGCGGCGGTGGTCGTACTATCTCTGAAGCGACTCAGCAAAAAGTTGATGAAGAAGTACGTCGTATGCTAGAGGAGCAGTATGATATCGCTCGTGAATTGATTGAAGCTAATCAAGAGAAGATGCATGCGATGGTTGATGCATTGATGAAGTGGGAAACTATTGATCGTGATCAGCTTCAAGATATCTTGGCTGGTGAAGATCCACGTCCACCTAAGGTTTATCAGCATAATGAAGTCAATCTATCAAAAGATAGAGGTAAGCCGGAAGGGACTATTCCACCACCATTACCTGCAATGTAGCATTGATGGTTAATCTCTGAAGTTATAGAAAGCCCTTTCTGAGTAAAGGGCTTTTTTGTGGCTAAAATTTAGTTTAAGTATTTAGAGTTTATGTCTACTTGCCCTTTACTGATTACGCTTTACTGATATGATGGACTGAAATATACCAAGGTTTATATATAACTAATTATTTAAATTGGACGGTTTATGTCATTGTTTCAACCCTTGCCCGCCTATAGTATAAAAGTGCGTAATAAAACCTTAGACTTGTCACAACCGCAAGTCATGGGCATCTTGAACGTTACCCCAGATTCATTTTCAGATGGCGGGCAGTTTAATGCCATTGATAGTGCTGTTGCTCATGCTCAAGAGATGATAGCAACGGGCGCGACTATTATCGATATAGGCGGTGAATCAACACGCCCAAATGCTCAAGCAGTGGCTACCCAAGAAGAGATTCAGCGGGTGTTACCAGTAGTCAAAGCTATTCGACAGCACTGTGGTGATGATATTTGGCTGTCTATCGATACTAGTAATCCACAAGTAATAGAAGCTGCATTTGCTGCTAGAGCAGACATTTGGAATGATGTCCGCGCTCTAAAGCGCGAAGGTGCTGCAGCAATGGCCGCAAAGCTTGATATCCCAGTTATGCTAATGCATATGCGCGGTGAGCCGACTACTATGACTAGTTTGGCGCACTACGAGGATGTGGTCAGCGAAGTGATAGCAGAGTTAGTAGAGCGTATCGATGAAGTCGTAAGCCTTGGGGTCAAACGTGATAATATTATCATTGATCCAGGTTTTGGCTTTGCCAAGGATTATGAGCATCATTGTGCGCTATTGACGCAATTAGATCAGCTGCAGCATTTGAATCTACCACTAATGTTTGGCATTTCACGCAAGCGTTTTTTGGCGGAAGTTCTTAATCGTAGCCATGTTGAACCATTTCAAGACTCCAAAGCAATGGAGCGCGATATCACTAGCACTGCTGCTGGCTTGTTTGCGCTGCAACAAGGCGCTAGTATTATTCGTACCCATAATGTGGCGATGATGCAGCAAGTAGTCGCATTATGGCAGCAGCTAACTATCCATAAAAATCAAAATAACCAATAGAGATCTACTTATGACTACCCAACCAGAACCCACTATTGAGCAGCGCCGTATTATCTATCAAGCTCGTCGCGGCCTTAAAGAGCTAGATTTTTATATTGACCCTTATGTCAAAGAGATTTATATAACTGCCCCTGCTACTGAGCAAGAAACCTTTGCTGAAATGCTTACCTACGAAGATCCTGATTTGCTCGATTATTTTACCAATCAGAGCCAGCCTGAGAATCAAGCAGTTTGGGAGCTAGTTAATAAGATAAAAACTTGGCGTCATGGCAAGGATTTAGTATAAGGATTTAATAAAGAGACTATTTAAATGACAATGCCTAAATGACAGTGCCGCGCTTATCGTTACGGATTGATAGTGCTATTAAGCCTAGTAGTTACTTGCGCGCATTGCTTTATATGAGCCTAACAGCTCTGCTAATACTATTGTCTTGGCTGGCGAATTTATGGCTTTGGCAGTATATCTTGATACTAATCGTTGCCGTAGCAGTCGCTAGTTACTTGGCTTTATCGAGGCCCATTTTACTGCATATTAGTCAGCCTCCCATTAGTAAGCGGATTGATATCGGTTGGCAGTTGTTGATGCGTACTGGTCGCGCCGATGAGCTATGGCAAGCCAAGATATCTGCTGCCAACTATTATCCTTGGTTAATACACTTAAGGTTAGTAATGACTGAACCTTATAAACGTCCTTTTACCGTAACGATATTTCGTGATCAAGTGAACGCCGAGCAGTGGCGACAACTGAGCATATTAGCTAACAGTATCGATACGGTTGATAAGCAGGATCAGACGGATTCTAAATTCATATAGCTTATACAAGCGATAACAAAACAGCCTTCTAGTTATACAAACGAATTTGTTATATTAATTGGCAAGAAATAGTAATAAAAATATCAATCTAGAGTTTAAGAGTAGTTAAGCTATGATTGATGTTTTGATAAGCACTATTATTATAAATTACTAAAAAAGGGATAGGGATATGAGTTTATTAGGCAATTTAGTATCACAAGTGGCACGTAGCGCTATGGCGCCCGATGACGCACAACGTAATCCAGTCAATCAACGTATAAACCCGCGTCGCACTGGTGGTCTTGGTGATATATTGGGTAGCGTCTTGGGTGGACAGACAGGAGCTAGTAATCAAACCGGAGGTTACAACCCACAAAAGTATGACCGTCAGCCAGATAATGGCTTTGGTCTAGATGATATTTTAGGGGGCTTAACAGGCGGCAATCAGCGCGGTGGCATGAGCTCTGGTGCTGGTGGGCTTGGCGATATTCTAGGTAGTGTGTTAGGCGGCGGCCAAACTAGTAGAAGTGGCTTTGGTGGTAAAGGTATGCTCATAGCAGCATTGATGCCAATGGTGCTCAGCTGGATTCAACGAAATGGCGGTCTTAGCGGTGCGCTTTCGAAGATTACTGGTATGGGGCATGAGCAGCAAGCTCGCTCTTGGATGAGTAATAATGAGCTCAATGATAATCTAGATCCCAATGAGATTAATCGCTTATTCGATGAAAGTGAGATTCAGCAAGTTGCTGCACAGACAGGAGCTAACGACAGTGAAGTTCGCCAAGGCTTAGCAGAGCTATTACCTGAGGTAATGAACCAGCTAACCCCGAATGGTAACTTGGATAATGAAAACGAGGCCAATCAAGAAATCGAGCAAATTATTAGCCAGTTATCCAGTCGTTTAGGAACTTTAAGATAAACCTATAACTTACAAAACTATAGTTAATAAAAAGGAGCACTTCTTATGAAGTACTCCTTTTTTTGATTGTTAATTCCTATAGTCTCTAAAGTATAAATTGATTTTTTATTTTCCTATGAATGCTGAATAAGCTTCTAGTTAGATGCCTTGAATCAAAAACGTTCGTCTAGCGTCTCTAGATTATAATTTAACGCTTGAAAGCAAATATCCATTTGAAAACCACGATACTGCAAAAAACGTAATTGTTTGGCTTTATCCTTCTGCTCTTTAGGAATCTCGTCACCATACTTTTTAGTGCGAGCTTCGACCGCTAATTTCAGCCAATCCACACCTTCAACTAAGCTGTCCTCGCTATCATCAATGAACTCGCTAAACTCTTCAGACTCGTTATTTGCCATATCAATCAGCTCATCTAAGTTGCTCGGCATAGCTATTTTTTTCTTATAAAACTCCTGCTTAATACGTCCGCGACCACGACCTTTACGAATATTTTCTCTTATTAGCATAAGGGTAGTACGGTAGTCACTTTGATAACCTTTTTCTGCAAACTCTTCTAGCAAGGCATCAATTTTATCTGCATCTTGCTCTTTATCAATCAGCTTTTGCTTAAGCTCAGCTTTACCAAACTCACGGCGCGACAAGTAATAAAAGGCCAACCAACGCAGTCGGCTTTCAGCTTTAATAGCATCGATCTCGGCTTGTTTTTGTTCAGGTGTGCGCAGATAAGCTTTTAGTGCTGAGGGTAGATTATCTATTTCGCTAGCGGTTAAACTATCGATATATTCATT
>CBETCF010000008.1:0-22594 GCA_965534785.1 uncultured Psychrobacter sp. | reverse complement strand
CAATAACGATAACGATAACCGGATCGAGGATAGTGGTTACGGCAATAAAGTAGCATCGTTATTAACAGTAGCAGAGCCTACTAAAGCCCAGCCAACGCCCGCGACTTTTGCCACCGTCAAAGGTATCGCTGTAGAAGAGTTACAGTTAGAAGCGGTGAATACCGATGATGAATTACTAGAGATCTTCTTGGAAGAAGCGCAAGAGTTGGATGTTGCCATTGCTCAAGCCTTTAATCAATGGCGCCAAGAGCTGACTAATATTACCACTTTGAAAGTATTGCAGCGTCATTTGCATACTATTAAGGGTGGCGCTCGGATGGCTGGTATTGGTAGTATTGGCGATCTGACCCACGCCGCTGAAACTATCTATGAGTCTTTTGCTAACCATAAGATCGCAGCCACGCCGCAGTGGGTCGACATCATGCAAATGATCCAAGATGCTTTGACGTTACAGCTAGAGTATGTCGTACGCTATCAGCAATCGTTTTGGGCTAATGAGCTAATAGAACAACTTGACGAGCTCGCACAGCAGCCCGAGTTACCGGTAGTAGTTACACTAAAACTTCCGGTTCTAAGAAATATTACAGAGCCGAACTCTATTATTAATAATAGTGCTGAGCAATCAGCCGCCGCTGAGACCATCAGTTTAGAGAAGCTAATAAAAGACTCTTGGCCCAATGGCTTACCTGACCCAGACATCTTAGAAGTTTATTTAGAAGAAGCGGAAGAGTTAGTTGAAAACAGCCAGAAATACTTACAATTATTCTTAAGTAATACTAGCGATGTTGCTGCTTTACAGACCTTACAACGAGACTTGCACACCATAAAAGGCGGCGCTCGTATGGTAGCCGCTAATGGTATAGCTGATTTGGCGCATCAAATGGAAAGCGTCTATGAGTCTTTGGCTATTGGGCGTCGTCCAGCGATTAAGATGATCTCTGAGCTATTGATCAGCTGTCATGACTGGTTAAAAGATGCGGTATTTATCCTTAAACATCATGTCAATCCTCCTATGCCAAAGGCGTTTATCAGCGCATTGCAAGATTTCAGCAAAGACAAAGTCTCCTCTAGGCCTATGTCATTTGAGTCCCTGCAGACCCAAATCAGTACCATACTAGCTGTACAAGCTGAGCTGCGAGCAGTACGCGGTGATATAGATATCAACAAAATGCCCGCTATGAGCGGTAGCTTCGCTGAAGCTGAACGCAGTATCGATAATAGCGATGAGATGATACGTATACCAGGTAGTCTCGTTGAGCATATGATTAATTTATCGGGCGAGTCGGCTATTAACCGTGCGCGTATCGATATGGGTATGAGTAGCTTGACGGGTAGCATTGGTGAAATGAGTGTTACCGTACAGCGCCTTGCTGATCAGCTGCGGCGTATGGAGCTTGAGCTTGAAGCGCAGATTTTATCGCAAATCGATGAAGATTTAATCAAGTCAGAAGATTTCGATCCGCTAGAAATGGATCAGTATTCCTCATTGAATCAGTTGTCTAAGTCGTTAACAGAGTCTGCCTCTGACTTGATCGATATCAATCATACCTTGCTCGAAACAACACGCGATAACGAAAATCTGCTACTGCAGCTGTCTCGTACTCAAACCGAGCTGCAAGACGGTCTAATGAACTCACGGATGGTGCCGTTCTTACGCCTAAAACCGCGCTTAGATTTAATCGTGCGTCAAACCGCCAATGAGCTGAATAAGTCGGTAGATCTAACGATTATCACCGCTGATGATGAGCTAGATAGAACTATCTTAGAGCGTATCACCTCGCCTTTGGAGCATATGTTACGTAACGCGGTGGATCATGGGATTGAAAGCTCACAACAGCGCTTAGCCATAGGCAAAGATCGTAGCGGTCACATTACTTTGGAAGTATCACGTGAAGGTAGTGAGGTAGTCATTCATCTGAGCGATGATGGCCGCGGTATCGATATAAATGAAGTTCGCGAAAAAGCGGTTGCACAAGGCTTGATAAACCCAGATGAGTATCAATACTCAGATCTAGAGGTGATGCAGTATGTGTTTAATGCAGGAGTAACTACTTCCAAGCAAGTCACGCAAATATCAGGCCGTGGTGTCGGTATGGATGTGGTTGCTAGCGAAGTTCGCCAGTTAGGCGGTGCAGTATCGGTTAGCTCTGAGGCTGGAGTAGGCACACGCGTTACTATGCGTATACCGTTAACGGTAGCGGTCTCTGATGCCTTAGTAGTAAGAGTAGCCGATCGCTACTACGCTATCCCGCTGATTCAAATCGAGCGGGTAGTCCGGGTCAATTCCGAAGAGCTATATAACTATTATCACTCCACTCAAACCACTATGCTTATTGAAGGTAAAGATTACCGTATTCGCTATCTTAATGACTTAATATCAGGTAGCAAGTTTAATGAGCTGATGATGAATAGTAATACTAGCTTACCAGTGATTATCGTAAAAAACAGCTCGGGTCAAAACCTAGCTCTACAAGTCGATCAGATTGCCGGATCCCGTATTGAAGTGGTCGTCAAACCTATGGGTCAGCAATTATCTAAGTTGGCAGGTATCTCAGCGGCTACTATTATGGGTAATGGCTCGGTGATGTTGATATTAGATATTATAGCGCTATTACGTCAGTCAACGGTCAAGACGGTATCTCCCATTGAACCGGATGAGCCTAAATCTAGTATGGCATCAGAGCGCAAAACTACTATCTTAGTAGTGGACGATTCAGTGACGGTACGCAAGGTAACTTCTCGTTTCTTAGAACGTCAAGGTCTCAGCGCTATAGTCGCTAAGGATGGTGTCGATGCTATGGAAATTCTGCAACAAGCAACGCCTGATCTGATATTGCTCGATATTGAAATGCCACGCATGGATGGTTTTGAGGTGGCAACACAAGTCCGTAACAACCAACGTTTGCAGCAGATTCCTATTATTATGATTACTTCACGTACTGGCGACAAGCATCGTACGCGAGCGTTTGAAACTGGTGTTAATGACTATATGGGCAAGCCTTTCCAAGAGAGCGAGCTACTAGAGAAAATTCAAGCTTTGTTGGATATAAAGATCGATGCTAGACAAAAAGCATAATTTATAATTATGAAAAAGCGAAGGTTTTTCATAGTTGTGAAAGCTGATTATAGTCCTATTTTATTAAGATGATGTTTTATCTATTGTGAGTCGTTTATGAATAAAATTGAGAAACATTCGTTTGAAGCCGTTAGCTTATTGACTGCCGCTAATGGTATGCTTGCCGCTACTGTTATTCCAGCCCTGAACCAGCCAGACTGGATTGTACCAAGCTCATTAATATTAGACAGCATAGAGTATAAAGGTGAAGACAACAGCGGCAGTGCTAGCGGAATAAAATACTACTCATGGCAACAGCAGCAAATAGCCGTATTTCATTTGTTGCCAAAGGCTCAGTTAGCAGACAGCGTAGTTATATTAGAAGGTAATAGCGTTGAGCAGCGTTTAGCTCTAAAAACTATAGGCCAACCGCGTCAAATCGAAGTCAGTATCTCAGAAGTTCAGGATTGTGAATTGCCACAACAATACAGCGTTAGGGCTGACAATATAATCAACGACAGTAATGATGAGCTCAACGAAGACCTCGTTAGTGAAGATCTGCTTTACTCCTATTTGTTTCAAGCTATTTCAATCGATGATACGGTATACATGGTGCCAGATTTAGACAAGATTGCTCATCAGTTAGTCACCTTAAATAGGGATAGTGGTGCTAATATTGATAAGGTGTCTTAGGTTTGGAATGATTACCATGCAACCTTTAGCAAAGCGACTATAAATTAAAGAGCTATAAACTAGAAAGCCCCTAAATCTATTTAGGGGCTTTTTACGAATGAGATTATGAGTGCTGGTAGCCGTTATTAATAGCTAAGAAAATTAGCGTTTGTGCTCAGGCAAACTGATATTCATCTCTAGTACATCGAGAGTGTCTTCAGAACGATGGTTAATATTGACGTCGTCAATTTGCACGCCATTAACGTATTTATTGACTACTTCTAATATTTCACGTTTCATCTTTTCGATACGATCAGCAGTTAGTCGATTATTTAGTCGATTTTCACTAGCTACGATAACCTTAAGGCGTTCAGTAGCCATATTGGCGCTACCTGGGTTACGGTTATCATCCGTACCGAATAAATTACTCCAAAATCCTTTCTTCTTACTCATCCTTAACCTCCAAACCAGCGCTGTAGTAAACTCTTTTTCTTCACGTCTATATGGCGAAGGGGCCGCTCTTCACCCAAGAATCGAGCGACAATATCGTCATAACATTGACCTGCTACCGAATCGGTATAGTGAATAACCGGTTCACCGTGATTGGAAGCTTCAAGTACAGAATGACTTTCAGGAATAACGCCGAGTAAAGGTACTTTAAGAATGTCATTTGAGATAGTATCGATATCCATCATCTCATTAGCGGCAGCACGCTCAGCGTTATAGCGGGTTACAATCAAGTGTTCGCGTACTGATCCTTGATTATCTTCTACCTTTTTAGTACGGCTTTGTAATATGCCAATAATGCGATCAGAGTCACGCACCGATGAGATCTCGGGATTGGTAACGATGATAGCTTCATCCGCATGATACATAGCCAGTTGCGCACCACGTTCGATACCGGCTGGAGAGTCGCAGATAATATAATCGAATTGTTTAGATAGCTCAGCCATAACTTCAGCTACGCCCTCATCAGTTAACGCATCTTTATCACGGGTTTGACTGGCAGGCAGGATATATAAGTTTTCAAGTCTTTTATCCTTCACCAATGCTTGTGACAAGCGCGCATTACCGTTAATGACATCAACGAAGTCATAGACAATACGGTTTTCACAGCCCATGATTAAGTCCAGGTTTCGCAGACCCACATCAAAATCGATGACGACCGTCTTGTAGCCACGTAATGCTAGACCGGCGGAAAAAGAGGCACTAGTCGTCGTCTTCCCAACGCCGCCTTTACCTGAAGTGATTACAACAATCTTTGCCACAGTGGCACACTCCTATGAATGATTGAGAGTTAGAGTCGATTTTTGACTCTAATAAAACGTCTTTGTGATAGATTTTTTGTGCGATGATACTAGCTGCTTCAATACTATCGAAGAACTATTAAAGAGATCTAAAATCAAATAATATTGCAGCTTATGAGCGCTTAACTACCTGCACTCGTAAGCCTAGCATAATTTTATAATTATTTATAGCCAGTGTAGCTGTAGCTAGCGTCTTATACTATTAGTTAATTGAATATTGATTAATAGTATATAAAATAAAATACAATAATGGCGGATTATCAAGTTTATGATAGCGCAGTTTTGTTACCGAAAATCACCGTCATCTTACCTATAAACCAAAGCTACACATAACTAATAACTAGGATTAGGTGCCATCCATAACGGTAAATACTAGGCCTTCACCTTCTACAAAGCGAACTTGTACCGATTTATCGATGATATCTTCAGGTAAGTTATCGCGTAAGCAGTAAGTACCTGCAACCGAGACTAATGAAGGGTTAAAGACTTGGCAGAAGATACGAGCCTCTTTATCCCCTGTTGCGCCAGCTACCAGACGCCCTTGAGCGCGGCCATAGACGTGCAGACTATTATCAGTGATGGCTTCAGCGCCACTATTGATGCTATTAGTCAGGATTAAGTCGCCACCAACATGATTGAGGCTTTGGCCTGAGCGTAGCATCTGATCATAAATCATACTGGTGATATGCTCGCTGCTGAGCAAAGTCTCTGGTAGGATAGTTTCGCCATCCTGTTTTATAGGGTCACTAGCTGTTGCTGTATCAGCGTTATTTTCAATATCATTCTCAGCAACTATCGGCTTAACAACCGTTTTTTTGACCGGTAAAATACGCTCAATACGTTTACCGTCAGCTGGAAATATCGCCAAACGCTGCGCACGTGCTTGGGCCTCAAGTATGCCATTAACGACACCAATAGGCTGCAGTCCCCATGACCATAATAGCTCAACTAATGAAGCTAAGTCTTGCTCAACATTACTATCGATAATGACAGGTATATTACTGGTCTTATTACTAAGCGTACTAGCTAACTGCGCTTCAATGGTGCTCAAGTCATTAGTGTTTAATTGCAGACGTGAAAAGGTCAGCATTTTGCCATAAAAAGTCATTGCCGGAGTAGCGGTGGATGCTAGGCTGTCAGTATCCGTTATGGTCATTATATAAATCCTTAAAAAACTAAGCTCAAGACACTAAAAAGTTGGGTAACCTTAGGGTAGTTACGATTTTCGATCATTTATTATTTGCAAGCTGACAGTGTACTAAGGGTCACTAGCGATTAACAAGTCTTTGCCAATAAATATTAATCTAGCTCTGAGGCTATCGGTATAAAAATAGCCCTTAAAATCTTAACATATCCTGATGCTTCCACTGCTGCACTTTTATTTGCGCTTCAAACTCAGTGAGACTATCGGCGATAATTTTGGCAATCAAGGCATCCAATGCGCTATTATCGACGTCCACTTGCGACACTCCTTTGGCAATAGCTAACATTAACGGATCTAGAGTCTTATTATCAAGGAGTCGCTCATTGAGAGAGGCAGCAGTATTCTCACCGATACTGTGACCGATAGTTTGCAGCTGTGAGGCGATAACACTCCCAGCGATAGGGATCAGACGTAATAAGCGATTTAGCTCAGGAGTATTGGCGATACCATCCTCAATAGCGTTGCCAACTTCCCGCGCTATAATATCATCGCCCGCTGTTTGACCACGAATCTTCTGTAATTGCGGCACCAGTTGTGTGCGTAATAAACCCAATAATACGGACTCAATCTCTTCACGGTTACGACCAATCGTTGATTCAATAAGTGATTTTTGCATCTTAGGATCGGTCAGTTGCTGCCGATAGTTATCTATTGCCGTTAGAATAACCCGATCGGATAACTCTTCTAGTACGATGTCGATATAGAATTTGATGCGATTGAGCCAAGGCTGTGGTAATACCTGATAGCCGAGTTGGTGGAGACGGCGGCCGATGACGACTACCCGAAACAGGCGTAGCGCTCGCAGTTGTGGAAAGCAGCCAAGCACCTCGTACCAGTGGATAAAGGGAAAGAAAAACCAGCGATAATAGAGCTTTTGCTTGATAGCAATTGCCCAACGTCCTAGTAGCTCATAGATCAAAAACAGCGTAAAAAACCCGCCCACTGTTCGCAAGGGATCATGGAGCACTTCTCGATACCAATTTAAGCCTTCGCTTAATGATAACCATCCTGCCACATTGCTACTGAAACTACTCATCAAAATAGCATCAAGACTAATGAAGAGTAAATCGATACTGATGACGATGATCATCACAATATCGTAAGTGAGCTTTAGGCGACTGGGTTTTGGCCGCTTAGGTGATAATTCTGAATCGATAGCTGGCTTGATAGCGACATTAGGGTCAGACACAGTGATCCTTTCTATTCTTTTTATTAGAGTGGGTTATACACTAGAGCGTGATAATAAAGCCCAATAACCAGCCTACAATAGTAGCAAAAAAATTAAAGTCAGCATAAGCTAATTAAAATCTCTAAACTACATTTATAACGTAGTCTTCGACTGGACTTTCAGGTTGGTTTCAAAATCAGCAAGCATCTCAGTGATACGCTGATCTTTTTGTTGCCAAGCATTATCAACCCAAGCAAAAAACTGCTCTTTTACTGCCGCATTTTTTTCGTAATCACCATTTTGCATACTGGTTAACAAGTTCTCTGGCATCTTTATATAGCGCACATCTACGCCTAAGCGCCTGATATTACCTTTCCACAAATCGCCGTAAGTCGGCAAACCATCAGGGTAGACGATAGTCATATCCAATATCCCATCGATATCAGCGCCCAGAGCATTAAGAGCTAATGAGAGTCCGCCAGCGCGTGGCTTAAGCAGGTGCGTATAAGGTGATTTTTGCTGGTCACGCTTAGTTTTGGTAAAGCGTGTTCCTTCTAAATAATTGAGTAAGGTAAAGGGTTTATCTTTTAATAAAGCGCAGGCACGTTTAGCTTCTTCAATATCTTTACCTTTAAGGGCTGGGTTTTTGGCAATAGCTTCTTTAGAATGCCTACGCATCATCGGAAAATCTAAAAAATAGAAGGCTTGACCAATAACTGGAATATAAATCAGCTCAAACTTAGTAAAAAACCGCGTCAATGGTAAACGATTCTCACTAATATATTGCACTATACTAGTATCTACCCACGATTGATGGTTGCTAATCAATAGATACTTGCCTTCAGTATTAACACTTTCTGGCAAACTAATGCGCCAATCTTTGCTTGGCAAAATGTTATCGATTAGCGCATTGTTAGCTTTTATCCAGCGATTGGTAACGTCGATTACGGTTTTGTCTGCTACTTTTGAGCCAGTGATAACTTTAGCAGCACCCATAAACCATACTGGAAGACCTGCCGCCATGCTAGTGCCTGTTATTACTCCAGTAGCCGTAGCTAATGAAACCGCTTTACCAAGATTTGGTGTCTTTTGATGTAACTTTTGCATGAGTGATGCTAGTTGCATGAGGTATCCTTAGTGGTCTATATCGAACGAATGCTATTAGTTGGTAGTTTTAGACAATGTTTTCGATTCTAGCAGATTTTTTTATTAGTGTACGAGTGTAAACATAGATTATAATCGCAAAGCACCTTTTGTGTTATAGAAAAATAGCTAACTATAAACATAAGCACCTTTCTATAACACAATCTTCTGTCTACAATAAGTGGTTTTTGATAAATTGATATAATTTTCAATTATTTATATTTATTAGTATATAAAAAGCAAAGTTTAAATAGAGACAATATATGCAGATCTTGTACAGAGATGTGACAAAATATTACACACAGTGAGCTTTAGCCCTTCATACTAATAACGAATATAAAATAACCGTCGTAGCAAAAGATGTAAATTAAAAGCTACAATCAAAGGTTTTAATAAAAAGCTCAAAACTAATAAGCTAATATCGTCTTCTTTTATTTTATCTGAATCCCAACTGTTAGTTCTAAAAAACTATAAGCTGATGGGTTGAGAATAAAATCGGTTTGTAATAACGGTTTTAATAAAGAGTCGAATAAAATAGCATCATTTTTTACCAAAATTATATATGATAATTAATTCATTTAACTTGAGAGGAAATATATATGCGTAATCAACTTATGATCGTAGCAGTAGCATCAGGTCTAGCCCTTAGTGGTTGTACTACAGATCCTAATACTGGACAGCAACGTTTGAATAAAACCGCTATCGGTACTTTAGCAGGTGCAGCAGGTGGTAGTGTTATATCAAAAGCTACTGGCGGTGACAAAACCGGTCGTGACGCTGCTATCGGTGCCGCACTAGGTGCAGGTGTCGGTTATTACATGGAGCGTCAAGCCAAGCAGCTTGAGCAACAAATGGCTGGAACTGGTGTTACTGTTGAGCAAAACCCAACTACTGGTAATATCGATCTAGTTATGCCAGGTAACATTACCTTCTCATTTGATGATGCTACTTTAAGCTCGTCTTTCAAGCCAACGCTTGATAAACTTGCTTCTACTATGAATCAGTACAACAAAACTTCAGTAAACATTGCTGGTCATACTGATAGCCGAGGCGCTGCTTCTTATAACATGGGCCTATCAAAAGACCGTGCTTATTCAGTAGCAAACTATTTGAGCGCTCGCGGTGTAGCTTCTAACCGTATCAATGTTGTTGCTTATGGCGAATCACGTCCAATCGCTGATAACAACACTGACTATGGCCGTCAGCAAAACCGCCGTGTTGAGCTAACTATTAATTCTCCACAGAGTGTTAACTAAGATTTAGCCTAATAAGCTACTCATTAAAAGATAAGTTAGTCTATTAAAAGAGCCAACGCTAAGTTGGCTTTTTTTTGTGTAGAATTTATAAAAATATTGATATGAGAATATTAGCTGAGACTCTCTAAATTTTATTTGATAATAGTTATCAATAACATTATAATTCGCATAGACAATTTTTCACTTTCTATTTTATCTATATCTCATTGAGGATACTAATGACTATCAAAACTGCTATGAGCCGCAGAATCCTACCCACTACTTTAGCTGCGACTCTAGCGGGTATACTAATGATATCAGGCTGTACCAAACAAAATGATGAAGTTGCCGCTACTGATACCCAAGCCGAAACACAAGATACTAAAAGCGCTCAGAGCTCAAGCGCCGAACAGGCCAATCTAGATAGATTGTTATTGAGCTATGCGGATATGGCGCATGCTGGCTATAAAGACTCTTTAGAAAGCGCGAAAGCACTGCAAACCGCGGTAAATATTTATGTTGATGAGCCGACTGAAGCCAATCTTGAAGCGGCAAAAGCGGCCTATAAAGCCGCACGTCAGCCTTACTCGCAAACTGAGGTTTTCCGTTTTGACGAAGGTTTTGTTACCGCGAACGACAAGCGTGAGATAGGTAGCGTCGACGGTTGGGAAGGTCAAGTTAATGCCTGGCCGCTTGATGAAGCGTTGATCGATTATGTTAGTGATGATTATGAAGGTGAGTACAATAGTAAAGATAACATCATCAATAGCGAAAGTATCGCAGTAGGAAGCGTTAAGCAAGACACTAGTACTATCACTCCTGAATTATTAGCTCAGATGAGTGAGATCGGTGGTAGTGAAGCTAACGTCACGACTGGTTATCACGCGATCGAATTCTTATTGTGGGGTCAAGATACTAATGGAGTGGGCGAAGGGGCTGGCAATCGTCCGGTTAGTGATTATATGACGGATAGCCAATGTACTAGTGGCGATACCGTTAATTCCGATGCTAATGTGTGTGAGCGCCGTGGTCAGTATCTAAAAGCCGCTACTCAGCTATTGGTAGACGATTTGACCGCGATGGAAGCGCAGTGGCAAGGGGACAGCGAAAACACCTTACGTAGCGATTTATTCGAGCGTAGAGATAAAAATTCTTTACGTCAAATCATGTATCAAATGGGTAGCTTAGCGCTTGGTGAGCTAGCGTCTGAGCGTATGCAAGTCGCTTTCGTCACTGGTTCTACCGAAGATGAGCATGAGTGCTTCAGTGATCTGACGCATTTAAGTTATGCCAATAATGCTCGCGGTATCCAAAACGTCTTTAATGGCAATTATAAGACCGTTGCTGGCGATAAGATTGGCGGTTATGGGTTGAAGCAATACTTAGTGGATACTAATAATAAGCCAGCAGCTGATAAGCTAACCGCTGATTTTAAGCGAGTAGAAGATGCGTTCAATGTGATAGTTGAAAAGGGCGAAAAAGAAGGTATTAAAGTCGATCAGATGATTGCCACGGTTGGTCAGGCCACTAAGCATGGCATAACGGCTGAAGAACAAAACAGGCGTCGCGGTTGGATTGAGAATGGCATCAATAGTCTGCAAGAGCTAACTGCTGGTATCGAAAACGCCGGCAAAGCAGTCGGTATCGATAATTTGGACGCTGATGCAGGTTCACAGTTTTAATGCGGTTTTAATAAAGTTAATGATAAGTTGGAGTTCGCCAAGGGTTAACTTATTATTAGCTAGCATGCCTGATCAGTCTTCATTTGTTAATGAGAATGATTTTCATGATTGCGCGACTAAGGTATAATATGCACGTTGTCAATTAATCTTGGCAGCGTGCTTTTTTTTAAATACGATTTTATAGTGCTGTGCCAGTACAGAGTTAAATAAAGACTGTCCGGTATAGGGCTAAGGTAATCTCTATGAGAACCAACATGAGCACTAATAGTAGTAATGTTAGTAGTACTGAGCCGGTCTTAAAGGAATCTTTGTGGTTTCAACAACCTTCTAGTTTATCGTCCTCCAAAATAGCACTAATACTATTTTCTGCGCTGAGCATAACGGCCTGTCAACAAAGCGATAATGCGTCAGCTAGCAATGATTCGATGGCTGATGAATCAACTCTAGCGCTCTCAACTGAACGTACGCAAACCATCGAGACGTTAGCTGGCGTACCGATGCAGACCTTAGCTACCTTTGATCCGCAAGAGATTAAGCAAGGTGGTGACACGGGTATTACCATTACTAGTAGCGAGAGTTATTCCAAGCCATCTTCTAATTTGAGCGCTTCTCGTAAAGGTAACTTTTTTATTGGTAACGCCTTCTTTAAGCAGCCTTGGGTGATAGCGCCAGCCAGTACCGATAGTCGTGATGGTCTTGGGGCGTTATTCAATGTGGCTGCTTGCCAGTCGTGCCATGTCAAAGACGGTCGTGGTCATGCGCCGATGACTAGCGAGGATGATGCTGATAGTTTATTGATCCGCTTAGCGATGCCAGCCACTACTGATGAAGAACGTCAGCTTCTAGAGCAATCATTGATCGAAAAAGTTGCTCATCCTATGTATGGTGGTCAATTGCAGGATCGCGGTATTCAAGGCGTACCGGCTGAGGCAAGGATAGCGGTGACTTGGACGGATAAACCAGTCACCTTTACGGATGGTCATGTCGAGACTTTACGAGCGCCTACTTTTAATCTTACTAATCCAGGCTACGGCGACTTCGATGATGAGCTGATGGTCTCGCCACGTATTGCCTTACCGATGATAGGATTGGGGCTGCTTGAGCAAATTCCTGATGCGGATATCAAAAAACAAGCGGATAGCGATGATAACAATAACGATGGCATCCGCGGTAAATTTAATTGGGTCATGGACCCACAAACAGGCAAAACCGCACTGGGTCGTTTTGGCTGGAAGGCGGGTCAAACTAAGCTACTAACTCAAAATCAAAGCGCTTTTAACGAAGATATGGGCCTGACCTCTAAAATTCGTCCTAATGAATCTTGCACGCCGCTACAAACAGCCTGTCTTAACGCTACCACTGGCGCTGACGATCAGGGTGATGGCAAACCGCCCGTCGAAGTCAGTGATGAAGTTGCTAAGTTTGTAGAATTTTATACTCGTAATTTAGCAGTACCGCATCGCCGTGAGGCTGATAGTGAGTTGGTATTAGCTGGCAAAAAACGTTTTTATGATATGGGCTGTCAAAGCTGCCATACGCCTAGATATCAGTTGCCAAAAACTGACGATGATCATCTTGAGCAGCATGGACAAGTCATTTATCCTTATACCGACTTACTATTGCATGATATGGGTGATGATTTGGCCGATCGTACTATCGCCGGCAAGTTGCCACCGAAGACTGCGCAAGTTGAGTTCTTAGCCAACTCATATGAGTGGCGTACGCCAGCATTATGGGGCATAGGCTTAGCACAGACCGTCGATCCGCAGGCTACTTTCCTACATGATGGACGCGCGCGCACGCTGATGGAAGCGGTGCTATGGCATGGCGGCGAAGCCAAAAATCAACAACAAAAAGTGCTAAAGCTCGATAAAGAAGGTCGTGCTGAGCTTAATGCCTTTTTAAAGTCGTTGTAGTCGATACTAAATAAAATAAATTGAACTAAATATACCGAGAATGTTATGAGAATAAACCCTGCTTTAGCCATGGCGTTATCAGCTCTAAGCGCTGGCATACTCATCAGCTGCGTCAAGCCTGCCGAGGAAAATACTGCGCCTGATAATGACAGTCAGGAAGTGGCGCAAGAAACGACGACCACTACCGCTGACAACGTTACTGATAACACTAGCGACTCTATTACCCCAGTAGAGATTAGCGCTGAAACCGAAGCCACTTATCTCACTCACGTAGCCAATGAGATTGTCATTCCTGCTTACGCGGATGCAGCAAGACAAAGCATTATATTGCGTGACTTGGCAAAAGATAGTTGTCAGCAATCGCCTGTTGGCGGTGCTGAGCTGCAAGCGCTGCGCGATCAATGGTTGGTGTTAGCGCAAGCATGGGCTAGTGCTGAGGTGATTAATTTTGGTCCAGCTACCCAAAGCATGAGTAACCTGTATATCAACTATTATCCTGATGAACGCGGCTTAGTTCATAAGGGCGTTGCCGATTTGATCGAAGCCAATCCAGAGTTGACCAAAGAGCAGCTGGCTGATGAAAGCGCTATTGCCCAAGGCATTCCTGGGTTAGAGGAAGTCTTGTATGCCAACGATAGCCTAAATGCTGGTCAATGTGCTTATGTGGTAAGCGCTAGTAGTGCCTTGAGCGAACGTCTCAAATCCATTGAAAATAACTGGCGAAGTAACGACACTGAACTATTAGCCATTGATAAAACTGCTGAAAGTGACCAAGGTTTGAATCAATGGTTTAACTCGTTACTATCATTGGTTGAAACGATGAAGTCGAGCGCGCTTGATCAGCCCTTGGGTTTGACAGGCAAAGCCAAAGGTCATGTGCCAGCGGCTACTGCCGGACAAAGTCGCGCTATCATCAATGCCAAGCTCGCTATATTAAATAAAGTGTTAACCGATCCAGTACTGACCGCCATACTGAATAGCAATGGCCAGAGTAATGTAAGTGATGAGCTGTCGACGGCACTAGCGGATACGACTACTTTACTAGCGCAAATGCCTGAAGATATCACTCAAGCGGATAAAGCCGATCAACAGCAGCTACTTGAGCACTTAGCTAAAATTACTCGCGTTATCAAGCGTCAACTCATTCCAACGCTTGGTATCCGTGTTGGCTTCAATAGTACCGATGGCGATTAGTGATTAGTTTGGTTATTGAGCGCTTGAATCATAGATTTCGTTAATGGCAATTAAAAGGCTTAGCATGATGGCTAATAATAAAGAGTATCAAGACATAGCGTTGCGAAATAAGATGTCAAACGATGTCCCTAGTAATGTGCCTCATACTTTGTTAGCTACTTTATCTGCTACCGTCACCGCTACAGCAGCCTTAGTGTCTATTCATCATTACTTTCGAAAAAAACAACAGCCAAAAGCTCGCTTGCAAGATTATATAGTTGGAATTAACGCTCAGCTGCACTCATTGCCATCAGCACCATTACCGCGACTACGATATGCTTATCAACAAGCCAAATTGGCTTATCAAAATTACCCTGAAAGTAGTATTCACGAAGATAGTTTTCATGCTGCAGTTAATCAGGGTGAGGCAAGTGCTATAACTGACTTTCATACCACCACTATACTACCGCGCCCTGTCTGTTGGGTCAGTGGCGTAGCTGCTATGCCAAAAATCGTTACCCTGAATAATAATGATGACAATGGCAATGATTTTGGTGTAGTCGGTATCGATGGCGATCGCCAAATTGTTTGGCAAACGACGATGCCAGAGCGTGTCCATGACATTGTAGTGCAACCAATTATTAGCGGTAGTGAAAAAACTGAAGCTCGCGATGTAGTAGTGATGGGTCGCCGTCCTAGCGAAGGCTTTTGGGTACTAAATACTGCTACTGGACAAGTAAAATATGCTATTAAGTCCGATGCTGATCGTCATTTTTATGGACATGCCTGCTATAGCTTGGATGGTACACAGCTGTACGTGACTGAGAATGACACCGTTAGTTTAGAGGGTAAAATCGGTATTTATGATTCGATTAATGGCTATCAAAAAATTGCTGAATTCGACTCGCATGGTATCGGCCCACATGAGTTGATCATGCATCCAGACGCTGAGACTTTGATTGTTGCTAATGGCGGTATTAAGACCGAGCAGGCTTCACGTGAAGAGCTAAATCTAGATAGTATGCGCCCGTCACTAGTTTATCTCAATCGTCATACTGGTGAGCTATTAGAACAAATCATCCCTGAGCATAATCAGATGAGCATCCGTCACTTGGCTATGCACGATAATGGGACAGTGATGATAGGAATTCAATTCCAAGGCGAGAAACATATTAATGTGCCCTTAGTGCTGACTCATCAGCGTGGTGATGCAGAATTTACTCCCTTGATTATGCCTAACAATCAATGGCAACGCTTTCATCAATATATAGCTAGTGTCGCTGTCGATAGTGAGCGTAATCTACTCTGTGTCACTACACCTATCGGTGGTTGCGCGGCTATTTATGACTTGAGCACGCGTCAGCTGATAGATGAGGTTCGTTTGCCTGATTGCGCGGGAGCGTCGGTCATGACAGCAGCTGATAAAAAAAGACGGTATAAGCCAAATACGACTATAAGTACTGATGAAAGCGCCAATGATTCTAGCTACTTACAGGATAAGCGCGCAGGATTTATTGTCAGCGACGGGCAAGGGCAGTTGACGGCTTTGTACGCTAATAGTTCGTCAGTAGCGCATAAAACCATAGCAATAGCAGGGCAAAATAGCCTAATCTTTAGTGATAGCAAAGCGCATAAGATGTCTTTTGATAATCATTTGCAAGCGCTTTGATGAGCATATCAGATGTCTAGCCAAAACCTCGCTGCTAAAAATATGACACCTTTATTACAGAGCGCTATTGAACGATTGGCTGCGGCTAATATTGAGCTGCATATCAGTAAAAAACGCGTCAAAAACATAAACTTTCGTCTGAAACCTAACCTACTAGCGGTTTCTGTACCGAATACTATCACTGCCACACAAATGGCGCAGTGCATAGATAAGCGCGTTTCATGGGCCTTAGCTCATCATCAACAAGTGCTTGAAAACTACAGTCGTAAAAAGAATAAGCAGCAACTTTCATCCAACTTAACCAAAGATTCTGAGCCGTTATTATTATGGGGTGAAAAGCAGAGTTTTACTCTCACTCATGAAGAGCAAATCGTTTTTTATCGTCAGCAATTAGCGCTAGTGATGCCAGAGTTATTTGAGAAATGGCAGACTGTAGTCGGTGCTCAAGCTTCTGAGACTCGCATCAAAAAGATGCATAGCCGTTGGGGCAGTTGCAATACACGTGTAGGCCGTATATGGTTGTCGGTCTATTTGCCAGCTTATCCTATCGAGTGTACCGAGTACGTCATCGTCCATGAGTTATGCCATTTGCATCATGCCAATCATAGTCGAGCCTTTTGGCAGACCGTGGCGACAGCGATGCCGGATTATAAACAATGGCATGATAGATTAGCGGGTAAAGATGGAAAATTGGATTAGCCTTTAGATAAAAGTGATAAAAAAGCAAAGTTTTGAAGGCATAAGGATAAGTTATGGATAACGTCAATCAAGCTAGATTTTGGCAGCAGCGTTATGAGACCGACAGTATCGGTTGGGATATGGGCGAAGTATCGCCACCGCTTAAAGCGTATATCGATCAGTTACCTGAGTCTGCAAAGAGACAAGCGATTCTAGTACCCGGTGCTGGAAATGCTTATGAAGTAGGTTATCTATATGAGCAAGGCTTTACCAATGTGACCTTAGTTGATTTTGCGCCTGCACCTATTAAAGACTTCGCTAAACGCTATCCTGACTTTCCAGCTGAGCATTTAATCTGTGCCGACTTTTTTGAATTATCTGCTGAACACTATCAGTTTGATTGGGTGCTAGAGCAAACCTTTTTTTGTGCGATAAATCCGCAGCGCCGTGATGAGTATGTGCAGCAAATGGCGCGATTATTGAAACCTAGAGGCAAAGTAGTAGGTTTGCTTTTTAATAAGGATTTTGGCAATAATCATCCACCGTTCGGTGGTGATAAACAGCAGTATGAGCAACGATTTAACTCTCATTTTGATATCGAGATTATGCAGCCTTGCTATAATTCACATCCGGCGCGGCAGGGTAGTGAGTTGTTTATCAAACTGCGAGCAAAGTAATCTCACGCTCAATATTTTGACGAGCCTGCGACTCTAACCGCTGATAATAATCAGTCAAATACAGCCTAGGGTGAGCTAACAATCCTTGCAGTACTTTAGTCCGTCCCGCGCGATAATCCGCTACTGTAACGTGACTATATTCCTGTCTTACCGCCTTGGCGTATTGCTCATAATCAGGCCAAGGCGCGCCTAAAATGCTTAAATCCATATCTAATAAGTACGCCGCATCGCTAGCCTCTTTATCGTCACTATCAAGATCATTTAATTGATGATCTGCCGTCATTATTATTAAAGTATAAATACGCTTAATTTGTTCAATAGTTAAATATTCGTTTAATACTTCTGAAGCATATACGGCACTTTTCAACTCATTATCGCTGCGTTTAGGGCCATAAATCACATCATGATAAAAAAGTGCTATGGCGATAATAGACGGCTGTTGTAGCTTATGTTCTATCTTTTCAAACTGAGTGAAAAGCTGCTGCAGATGCTCTAGCGTATGATAAGCGCGGACAGTCTCACTATAACGACTAGCGATATCTTGCCAAAGCCTATTCACTCTCTCTGGCTCAATACCGCTATTGAGAACCGTTAGATGCTTCTCAAAGCATGGGCTAAGTTTAGAGGAAACCTGCAAGACGTCTATCATATTTGCTCTAGCCTTTATTAGCGGCTTCTTCCAAGGCTTGTTTAAAGACATTACCTAATAAATTGACATCATCAACGCGCGCATAATTTAGGCGCGTGACAAAAGCAATATGACGATGAGGGCCTTGTTCTGCTAGCGGCACCGCAACGGCATTTTGGTTTTGCAGATGCAGCTGAGCTAACGCCATCTCCGGCACTAGAGTCGTGCCCATATTGGCTAGCGCCATCTGAATTAAAGTATTCAAGCTAGCATCAGAAAAGCTTGATTTCATATCTGCACGGTCAAAATGACAAACAGACAAGGTTTGATCCGTCAGGCAATGACCTTCGCCTAATAGCATTAGATTAGCTGTGGTTAGCTCATCAGAGTTGATGCTATCAAGCTTGGCATGAACATCATCCTTAGGAAATACTGCAAAAAAGTCCTCGGCCCAAAACTCAAAGCTATGCAAGCCATCTACCGCATAAGGCAGAGCAATAATGGCAGTATCAATATGACCGTAACGCACTTGCTCCAGCAAGCGCTCGGTTTGCTGCTCAACGATAGTCATGCGGAATTCAGGATAGTGCTTCCTGAGCGCAGGCAACACTTTTGGTAACAAGTAAGGCGCGATAGTCGGAATAATACCAACCGTCATCGGGTAGGCAAGCGGTGTCTGATGACTATGAGCACGAGTTGTCAGGTCATTGACTTCAGAGAATATCCGCTGCGCACGCGTCAAGATATCTTGACCGATAGGGGTAATAAGCACTTGTTTATTATTACGCTCAAAAATCTGCGTATCAAGCTGCTTTTCAAGCTCCGCTATGCCCAAACTCAGCGCTGACTGTGAAATACTACAGTCCTCTGCCGCGCGTTTGAAGTGACGATGCTTAGCAACGGCTAAGGCAAATTCAAGTTGACGTAGAGTAATCATATAGGATCTCTTTAATTAGCTTTTAATAGAAGATTGTTAGCAGTTTTAGAATTATAAACAGCGTCATTTTAACCCTATTTTATAGAGAATAAGGTTAAAGATACAGAAGGTTTACGAGCAATAGTTCGATGAGTAACACTCAATAGAATAGTTTAACAAGATTAATAAAACAAAACATCAAATTAAAAACTTTTAACTGGATTAACTATAGATTTGGCGTATAGTTTGTCCTGTAACCCAGATAAATCAACGGCAGATCAATAATAGGTAGCAGAAATAGTTTTGCTTATTGAACTACTCTACAAGATTTATTGTTTAAAATTATTATTTTTCACTAACCCTAAACTTAATAAAAAAGGAGCCAATCATGGCGTCTATTATCAATCAAGAAATCCCAGAATTTTCAGCTGATGCGTACGTTAATGGCGAGTTCAAGACCATTACTTCAGAAGACGTAAAAGGCAGCTGGGCAATTTTCTTATTCTACCCAGCAGATTTTACTTTTGTTTGCCCAACTGAGCTTGAAGACATGGCGGCTCATTATGACGAGCTAAAAGGCCTAGGCGTAGAAGTGTACTCAGTATCAACTGACACGCATTTCACTCATAAAGCATGGCATGATTCATCAGACGCTATTGGTAAAGTTACTTACCCAATGATTGGTGATCCTACTGGTCGTATCACTCGTGGCTTTAACGTTATGATTGAAGAAGCAGGTCTTGCTGAACGCGGTACATTCCTAGTAGATCCAGACGGCTTGATTCAAGTTGCTGAGATTCATGCTGGTGGTATCGGCCGTAGTGCAAAAGACATGCTACGTAAAGTAAAAGCGGCACAATACGTTCGTGAAAACGACGGTGAAGTTTGCCCAGCAGCCTGGGAAGCCGGTCAAGAGACGCTAAAACCAAGTCTTGATCTAGTAGGTAAAATCTAAGCAGTTAGCTATAAATATTATCTATAAAAGATAATTGATAGAGAACTAGCTAGATTAGAACAGCTATTTAGAAACATAAAGCCCTCATCAGCAGAAGTTGATGAGGGCTTTTTTGACTTAGTTTTTCGCTTGTTTTATTTATTCTATTTTCATCATAAAGTTTGATAGCTAAGGAGCTTGAGACTCTATTTTATTTTTATCGATTATTTTATAAATCTCATCTTTCAGCTGCAGTTTCCGTCGTTTCATCCGCTCAATTTCTTCATCGCAGCTGGCTTGCTTGATGCGATCTTTCTCTAACCTATTGATCTGTTCATCAAGCTGAGTGTGTTCATCAAATATCACTGCGAAGTGACTATCTTTTTGCTTAAGTTCGGTAATAATATCTCTATTATCTTGTAAAGTATCAGTCTTTCTCATGTGTTCATCCTTGGTATTAGGCGCCAAGTCAATAGCAATGACTATTGGCGCATAGTGGTTGAGACAGTTAATAAATTTAAGATTTTGGAGCTGTAAAACTCGAAGCTATAAAGCTTATCGATCATATCTACCTTTAAGAACCTTGTTATAGAACAGCTTCTAAAGCAAATTATACTCATAAAAAACGGATAATTTATATTAGCAGCACTATCGATTGTAGCGAAAAAAAGTTACAGGTTCTAGCTAAATCAGTGATAAGTATGTTTATAAAACTAACTGCTATTAATAATATGATTGGTTTTATAAAACGTGTAATTTGAGTTTCTACGCTTGCCCAAAGCTGTCAAACCTTCGATAATAGAGCCATCAACAGTTGGTAGTCAGTGGCTTATAGCATATTAAAAAAGCTATACAACAGCTAAATAAAACTGAATTACTGGCTTTAACAGAATTGAATTAAATAAAAACATTGATGCTTTTGTATTTTAAAAATGAGGAATGATTATGATAGACCAAAGTTTATTAGATGCGGTAAAAAGCTATAGCGAAAATATGACTCGTCCTATTAGCTTTATATTAGGCACTGGTGAGCATGAAAAACGCGCTGAGCTAGTTGATTTCTTGACCAAAATTGCTGGCACTACCGACAAAATTAATTTTGATGTAGACAGTGCTGATTATATCGATAGCAGCTTACCAAGCCCAATCAGCTTTGCGGTACGTAGCCATATTGATGGTGCTATCGTCGATAACGGTATCGTCTTTAGTGGTATTCCAGGCGGCCATGAATTCACCTCGCTTATCTTAGCTATTTTACAAGCGGGTGGTCATACCCTTAAGCTCGATGAAGGTATTCAAAAGCTAGTCAAACGCTTTAATAAGCCATTACAGTTTCAGACTTACGTATCACTGTCCTGCCACAGTTGCCCGGAAGTGGTACAAGCGTTGAACCAGTTCTCATTACTTAATGAAGGTATCAGTAACGAGATGATCGACGGTGCATTATTCCAAGAGCAAGTCGAAGCGAATAACATTCAGGGGGTACCAGCAGTATTCCTAAACGGTAAGCCTTTTGCTAACGGCCTTATCGATACTGCTAAGTTAATTGAGAAGCTACAAGAGCAATTTCCTGACTTATTGGCAGAAGGTAGTAGCGACGAAGCTGAGCAGTTAGAGCAGCAAGATGTCACTATTATCGGTGCTGGCCCTGCAGGCGTTGCCGCAGCGATTTATACTGCTCGTAAAGGTCTAAAAGTAACGATGGTTGCCGATCGTATCGGTGGACAGGTCAAAGATACGCAGGATATTGAGAACTTAATTTCTGTACCGTTAACTACAGGGACGCATTTATCGGCGGATTTTGAAAAGCATTTGCAAGAGTACAATATTACTCTTAAGCAGCACGTGACGGTCAAAGAGATCGATGAGACTAAGGAAGAAAACTACAGTATCCATCTGAATACTGGCGAGCAGTTTGAAACCCGTAGTATTATCCTAGCGACAGGTGCGCAGTGGCGTAAGCTTGGCGTCCCCGGTGAAGAAGAAAACATCGGTAAAGGCGTCGCTTATTGCGCGCATTGTGATGGTCCATTCTTTAAAGGTAAAGAGATCTCTGTCATTGGCGGTGGTAACTCAGGTATTGAAGCCGCGCTTGATTTAGCAGGTATCGTCAAGCACGTCACCGTCCTTGAATTCGCCGATGAGCTAAAAGCCGATCAGGTATTGATTAATAAAGCTAAAGAAAAATCAAACATCGAATTTATCACCAGTGCAGCTACTAAAGAGATCAAAGCCACTGATGGTAAAGTAAGCTCTATTGTCTTTGAAGATCGCAAAACTGGCGATACTCATGAACGTGATTTGGCTGGAGTATTCGTGCAGATTGGCTTAGTACCGAATACTAGCTTTATCGAAGGTTTCGTCGATCTAAACCGCTTTGGTGAGATTGAAATCGATGAAAAATGCCGTACCGATCGTAAAGGTATCTTTGCTGCCGGTGATGTAACTACTGTGCCGTTTAAGCAGATTAATATTGCTATGGGCGAAGGGTCAAAGGCGGCGTTAAGTGCTTTTGAATATTTAGTAATGCAGTAAAA
>CBETCF010000007.1:0-24747 GCA_965534785.1 uncultured Psychrobacter sp. | reverse complement strand
CAGGTTTCAAAACTTTGGCTGAAGGCCAAGAAGTTGAGTTCACTGTAACTCAAGGCCAAAAAGGCCCACAAGCACATAACATCGTTGCTATCTAATTCGATTAGATAAATAGATGTAGAGAAAACGAACCTTCGGGTTCGTTTTTTTTCGCCTATAATTTGAGATTTTTTCTAAAGCTATTTTTGTAGGGTGTAGTTAGTGAAGCATAACCCGCCAATTAGATAGACATTAAAAAACCTACGCTATGATTAGAGATAGCGTAGGTTTTTATTTTTGGAATTAGCATTTGCGAGCTGTTAAATAAAACTAATGCCGATATTGATAAGACCACCGCCGAGGATTAACCAGCCGAACATGATAGCGCCTAAGATAAGCGGTTTAGCGCCAGCTTGCTTGATGGCGCTTAGATGAGTAGTCAAACCTAGCGCGAACATAGCCATGGTGAGTAAAACATCATCGACTAGGATCATAGTAGCTTCAAAGCTGCTAGACATAGATACCCAAGTATGTAGCAGTACAATCAAAATAAAGATAAAAGCGAACCAAGGTACTTTGACTTGTTTAACGCGGCTCATAACGGATAGTTTTTCGCCATTGCTATCACCGCTTTTAGTTAGCGCAAACGATAGTATCAATAAGAAAGGTGCAAGCATCATCACTCGGATCATTTTGGTCACCACCGCGGTATCACCGACTTCAGGACTGACGGCATTACCAGCGACGACTACTTGCGCGACTTCGTGAATAGTGGAACCAGTGTAGACGCCATAATCTTGCGGGCTTAACCAAATCTGTAGCCAACCGAGGTGATAGAGAAAGGGGTAGAGTAGCATCGCAATAGTACCGAAGACCACTACCGTAGCAACGGCAATAGTGACTTTATGCGCTTCAGCTTTGACTACTGGCTCAGCAGCGATGACGGCAGCAGCACCGCAAATACTAGCGCCTGAACCAATCAATAAGGTGGTTTCTTTATCGACTTTTAGCAGCTTGGTGCCGATCCAGTAGGTCAATAAAAAGGTCGAAGTAAGCACCAAAGCATCGCTTAATACTGCAGGCATGCCGACACTAGCGACTTCTGTCAAAGTCAGCTTAAAGCCATAAAACATGATCGCCAAGCGTAAAATTTGACCTTTGGCAAAATTAACTCCCTCTGCCAAACTTGGTGCGAATTTAGAATAAATAGTATTGCCCAGTACCATACCTATTAAAATTGCTAAGGTTAATGAGGATAAACCAATAATGCGGCCATTACTCCAGACGTCCAAACTAGTGTTCAGCCATAAGCAAAATAAGCTACCGATCAGCACTACCATCAGTCCGGCTAGATGACGGGTCCGAGGAATGTAATCAGTTACGGCTTGAACAAAGGTTGGCATACTCTTTTCCTAACAGACATTATAAGTGTTGTTTCTTTAAGTGCTTCTCAATTAGGGTTACTTATAATCTATATAAGCATTTACTTATGAATAGACATTATAAGTAAAAGTTATCTATAATAAAAACAGATTGATAAGATAGAAACTATCGATTTTTTAGGTAAGCTGTATTTGATTTTATATATAATAAAATTTATTTATAGGATGTCCCATTTACAACGGATAAAATTATTTAATATCGCGTAGGGTGTGGTTAGCGAAGCGTAACCCGCCATCTGACCATTGAATAGACTTATAAAAATGAGAAACCTATGCAAACTATAGCGCAGACTTTGCCAAAGATTACGCTAAAACAACTGGCGGTATTCGTTAGTATTTATCAGACTGGCAGTACTAGTCGCGCTAGTGAAGAGCTACATTTGTCTCAATCAGCGGTTAGCAGCGCTTTGGCAGCATTGGAATCGCGTTTGCAAATGCCACTATTTGAGCGTGTAGGGCGTAGTCTTAATTCTCATGCCAATGCTCATCCTATTTATGTACAAGCGCAGGCTATCTTGGGACAAGCTTTGACGCTTGAGCATTACCATAAGCACCAATCGGGACAGTTACATATTGGCGCGAGTACTACTATTGGCAATTATGTGTTGCCTGAGCTGGTAGCCAAAATGTATGCGACGCTACCCAAAGCCAGTATTGAGCTATACATTGCCAACACGCGAGAGGTTATAAGCGAGATTGAACAGCTCAATATTGATATTGCCTTAGTGGAAGGAATGCCAAGGCCTAGCGATAGCAAAGTGATCGAACAGCGCGCTTGGCGTACCGACACTTTAATGGTTTTTGCCAAGCGAGATAGTCAGTGGCTAACAGGCGTAGCTCAATATAATGAGGAAGAGGGTAGTTATGAGTTGACTACTGAGCAACTCGCAAAGCTGCCTTTATTAGTGCGAGAAGCCGGTTCAGGGACACGGCAAATCATTGATGAGCAGCTATTACAGCATTTGCCTAATGCTGTAATTATTCGCGCTATTTCGCAGTCGGAAGCTATTAAAAATATGGTTAACGCCGATATTGGTTTGGGCTGCCTCTCGCAATATGTCATCGACAAAGAGCTTAAGGATAATAGCTTAGTACCGGTGAAAGTTGTGGGAATAGATTTATCAAGAACGTGGTGGCTAGTCTGGCATAAAGCGCGCCATCAAAGTCCGATATGGCAGACTTTTATTGATCTTATTTAATAAATGAATTAGTCAAAAAAAGCGCAGCATCATAATATGCTACGCTCTTAATTAAGTTTAAGCCTATATATCACAAAGTTTTGCGATAACTTTTGCAGTAACTATAATAGTTAGGCTGGTTTATCCAATCTAACTACCAAACTATCGCAAGGCACATTGGGTAAGATGTTATCAGCCGTAGCGCCGCTCAGCCAAGCAACGATACCGTGACGCTCATGACGACCTATCACTAATAGATCAACTTCATGTTTATGACAGTAATTGACAATACCCTCGCTGTTGGAGATAGCCGTCGTCACTTCTGAATTTACTACGTTTAGCTCATTGCGATCTAAGAACTGCGCTAACTTTGCACGAGCTTCTTGGCAGCGCTCATCATCGATTTCATCATAGAGACTAGAAGCTGGGACTAACTCGTAGCCGAAGCCAACCATAGTATCTTTGACGATATGTAGTACTGACAACTTTGATTCAGGGCGGTTGGCGACGATCTGCTTAGCTTTCTGTGCGACGATATCAGCATCTGGCAGTAAGTCGGTGACCAATAAAATATGTTGATAGCTCATAAAGTCTTCCTCGTTTCATATACTAACCACTATAGCACTACTAATAGCTGCTGTTAAGTAGCTCTAAGCTGTCTTAGAGCACTTTACTTATCATTTTCGCGCTCGTTTATCTAACGCTCGTTTATATAATTTTCGTCTATTTGGAGAGCATAATGGATGGGTTAGTTTGCTACCGGACGATCAAGTTTGACCACTAGACTATCACAAGGAACGTTCGGCAAGATGTTATCCGCTGTCGCTCCTACTAGCCATGCTGCGATACCGCGGCGCTCGTGGCGTCCAATAATAAGTAAATCAACATCCTTTTCTCGGCAATAATTGACAATACCTTTGTCATTAGAGATAGCCGCTGTGACCTCAGAGTTGAAAGCATGTAAGCCGTTACGATCAAGGAATTCGGCTAGCCTTGCTCGTGCTTTCTGCCAATGCTCACCTTCTGTCTCACCTGATAAACTAGAGGCTGGAACTAGCTCATAGCCGAAGCGTACCATATCATCTTCAACGATATGCAGCACTGATAATTTAGCGTCTGGTGAGCCTTTGATGACACGTTTGGCTCTTTGTGCCACGATATCGGCATCGGATAATAGGTCGGTGACTAGTAAAATATGTTGGTAGCTCATAAAATGTTCCTTTTTTATGATTAAGTCTCTAATTATTATTAAACCTCTAGAGCCTTAGATTTATTAGTGGCTAACTCCATAGTAACAGTGCTACCACCCTTTGTTAAGGGTTAAATCCATAATTTAACTAAGGTTATTTTGCCGCTAAAAACTATGTTTTTAGCATTGCTTAAGTAGTCAGCTATTGCTTTAAAACGATATTCATTGCCTTGACTTATCAAAGCATACTCCCCATCTAGCGGTAACGACATTTTATAAAAAACAATAAGCTGTATAAGAAGCCACAAGGATAATTATGACTGATACATTTACCGCTGATTTAACTTTGCATCCGGCGTTTGAACTGCTTGAACATCGCCATATTGAGGCGCTATCTATTGATGTGCTCATCAGCCAACACGTCAAGACTGGCGCTATGCATTATCATTTAGCCCATCCGAGTGATGAGAATGCCTTCTTAGTTGGCTTTCGCACTCAGCCTATGGATTCAAAGGGTGAAGCGCATATTTTAGAGCACGTAGCTCTTTGTGGTTCAGCGAAATTTCCAGTACGTGACCCGTTTTTTTCGATGATCAAGCGCTCTTTGAATACTTTTATGAATGCGATGACAGCAGCTGATTGGACGGCTTATCCTTATGCCACGCAGAATAAAAATGACTATTTTAATCTGTTGGATGTTTATTTAGACGCCGCTTTTTTCCCTAATATTCATCCGCTTGATTTTGCTCAAGAAGGCATTCGCGTTGAATTAGACGAGGACGATAAGCCGCAATTTAAAGGCATTGTCTTTAATGAGATGAAAGGCGCGATGAGTGGTGAGATTGATCAGCTGTATCATACAGTCGCTCATCATTTATTCCCAACCACCACTTATCATTATAATTCTGGCGGTGATCCTGCTGATATTCCAGACCTGACTCATAATGAATTGGTTGAGTTTCATCATAGCCATTATCATCCCTCCAACAGTGTGATTATGAGCTTTGGTAATATTCCAGTAGCTGAGACCCAAGCAAAGATTCACGAAGATGCCTTAATTCAGTTCGAAGCGGGCAAAAAGCACGTCTCACGCCCTGAAGTGCGTCTATCTGCACCTATTAGCGCCACCGATACTTATACTGCTGACGAAGCGGGTCCCGATCAAACCCATCATGTCGTCGCTTGGTTATTGCCTTCGATTACTGATCCCAAGCAGCGCTTGGCACTGCGACTATTAGAAGGGGTACTGATTGAGCATGCGGGCTCGCCACTACGGGCATATTTGGATAGTCATCCGCTAGGCAAAGCGCCAAGTCCGTTGTTAGGACTTGATGATAGTCATTATGAAATGGTCTTCTATACTGGCCTGCGGGGTTCTGAACCTGAACATGCCGAAGCCGTTGAGCAGGGCATTATGGACTTATTGCGCGATGTCGCCAGCAAGCCTATCGATGAGGAAACCATCGAGACTATATTACATCAGATCGAAATTGATCAACGCCATATCGGCGGTGATAGCATGCCTTATGGTTTAAACTTGATGTTAGAGGGCTTTAGCACCGCTATTCATGATGGCAATCCTATAGACGTTTGGGAAGTGGATGAGCATCTAGCTTGGCTACGTGAGCAAGTCAAGGATGAGCAGTGGCTGCCGACTTTAATCAAGACGCATTTGCTTGAGAACAACCACCGTGTGCGTGTCACTATGACCCCTGATAGTGAAAAGTCGGCGCGTTTAGCTGCTGCTGAACAAGTCCGTCTCGATACTATCGCTATGGACTTGAGCGCTGACGATAAAGAGATCTTGAAAAGCCAAGCGCTTGATTTAGCTGCTCGTCAAGCCGCGCCTGATGACTTGAGCTTATTGCCAAAAGTAGGTTTAGAAGACATTCCTACTGACATTAGCTTTAAGCAAGGGCTGCAAAAGACGATTAATTTGACTGGTCAAGATAGTACGCTGTTTGAATATGAAGCCGGCACTAATGGCTTATATTATTATCAAGTGGTTGTACCTTTGACCGACGCTATTAATGAAAAGAATGCTGACAAGCTGCCCGCTAATGATGTGATTAATCATCCGCTGCTGCCTATTTATTTGAGTCTATTGTCAGAGCTAGGTACCGATTCAATGGATGCCTACGAAATGCAGGCCAAGCAAGCGGCGCATTCTTCTGGCGTCACCGCGCGAGTGAGCCAGCGCACCACTATCGATGATAGCCAAGCGATCAGCAGCTATTTTGTGGTGGCAACGCGCGCGCTTAATCGTAAGGTTGAGGCGATAGATTTACTCAAAGAGGTGATGGAACATAGTGTCTTCTCTGAACATGACCGTATCAAAGAGATCTTACAACAGCGTCAAGCCAGCTGGCAGTCACGACTATCAAGCGCAGGTCATGCTTATGCTCTGCAAACGGCTAGTCGTGCTATGAGTCGTCAATCACAGTTAGAGTATGTGCGTAGCGGTCTGCCGGCACTCAATGCCCTTAAAGACTTTTTAACTCATGCCAGCGACGATGATGCGATGTGGAACCAGCTCGCTACTAGCCTAATGGAGCTGCATCAGCGTCTGTTAAGTTTGCCAAAGCACGCGGTTATCATCTGTGAAGCGGAGCAAACTGAACGCTTGAGCAACTTAATCGTCGATAGTTGGAAACAGAGTAGCGCGCCAACATTTGATGCCAATGCAGTGTTGAGTAATGATAATATTCCAAGCGAGTTCACACAGCTTGAGTTAGATCCAACTTTGAATGGTGAAAGTGATGCTGTCAAGGCGCTAGAGAGCGATCCTATCGTCGAAGACTTGGCTTGGTTGGTAGCGACTAACGTCTATCATAATGCTAGTGCTTATAGCGTGCCGGCGGCCGATCATCCTGATACCGCAGCGTTAATGGTACTTGCGCCTTATCTACGTAATGGCTACTTGCATAGCGCTATTCGTGAGCGCGGCGGTGCTTATGGTGGCGGTGCTGGTTATGATGCCAATGCTTGCGCTTTCAAATTCTTTAGCTATCGCGACCCGCACTGCGCTGAGACTTTTGCACACTTTGAGGCTAGTATTGACTGGTTATTGACTGAAGGGCAAACTGACGAGCAGTTAGAAGAAGCTATCTTAGGCATTATCTCTGGCATGGATAAGCCCGGCTCTCCAGCAGGCGAGGCAATAAAAGCTTGCTTCGCTAATCTGCATAATCGCGGGGAAGAGTGGCAACGTAAAATGCGTGCGGCTATATTAGCAGTGACGATTGAAGATTTACAGCGAGTCGCTAAGCAATATCTGCAAGGTCAAAAGCATGTACGTGCGGTATTAGCGCCTTACGATAAAGAAGAGAAGGTTAAAGAGCTTGGCTTTAAAGTTTGTAAAATAAAAAGCTAGTGGCTATTGCTGATTTAAATTACGAAAAAGCCAAGCTAAATGCTTGGCTTTTCTTATAGTTACTGCTGATATTGTCTGTGTTTTACGCTTGTTTTAATAACGTTTAATACTCTGATCTTTATCAATTTGATCTTGATGGATGGGGAAGTCTTCGCGCTTATCAAAGCGCTTACGATCGGCAAAGTAGTTCTTTAGCGTGCGTCTAACAGCCTCAAAAGCTATTTTGTCCCATGGAATATCTTCTTCTTTGAACAGCGCCGTATCTAAGCTTTCAGAACCAATACCATAAGCGCCATCTTTTAGGTCGGTTAAATAAATAACATAGATCTGACCGATGTCTGGAATATCATAAAGGCAATAAAGCTGCGGATTAGTGACCACTGCATTGGCTTCCTCAAAGCTCTCACGAGCCGCACCTTCAGCCATGCTTTCACCATTTTCCATAAAGCCTGCGGGTACCGTCCACAAGCCATATTGTGGCTCGATAGCGCGGCGACAAAGTAGCACTCTATGCTCATGCACTACTAAAGAGCCACAAATGACTTTTGGATTTTCGTAGTGAATATAGTTGCAATTGGGGCATACCAAACGTGGCATATTATCAGTAGCAGGAATTTTGCGTTCAGCTTCATGACCGCATTGGAGACAATATTGCATAGTAACTGCCTTGTTAGATTCAAAAGGTGACAAGCTTAACAAGCTTTTATTTATTGTTGTTGTTTACGTGGAATATAACGGAGGCTCTTAAGATAGCATATATTTTGCTCATAAAAAGTAGCGATAATGGTAATGGCTCAATTAAGGAACAAAAAGACACGCTATTGAGTTAGAGGCGTATGGAAATATTTATCTACGCGTTATCCACAAGCTCTAGTCTGCTGAGTCATCAATATTATCATTATGGCATGCTAATATGATTGTTTATGAATCAGAAAGTATAAAAAACGCTCTATAAAATAATAGGTAATAATAATGTCGATAGCCTTGCATTCTGCCCGTTTTGATAACTTGTCAGTCGCGCAGCCTTCTTTTATTCGTCATCCTAGGCTCAGGCAACTGGCTGAACGGATACAGTATGAAACCTTGAATACGCTAATTAGTCCAGAGCTGAATCTCGCTCAAAATTATGAGCAGTTAGGTCATTACAGTGACTTGCATAGTCAACGTATTCTACAGAGCTTATATCAGACGCCCATCGCCGATGCCTCAGTATTGGTGGCTATTACTCGTGAGAGTCGCCCTAAGCTATTATTGACTCGCCGCGCCGCGCACATGAATAGTCATGCTGGTGAAGTATCCTGTGCTGGTGGCAAGTATGAGCTCGGCGATGGTAATAATGTGGTCACTGCTCTGCGTGAGGCTTGCGAGGAGACCGCGTTGCCGCCCAATAAAGTACAGCTACTCGGTCAACTGCCTATTCAAACCTCTAAGAGTGGCATGAGTGTCCGTCCTATCGTTGCTCTCATTGCACCAGGTTTGCCGTTAGTGCCAGAAATGGGGGAGATATCGCGTATCTTTTGGGCAGATTTTGAGACGCTAATTACTCAGCCTACTATTGAATATGCGATAGATTATAAGATGTTAGAGCAGACCGCGACGATAGTAACGCCAAGCTGGGAGGTTGATGGTGAGACCGTTTGGGGCTTAACGGGTAAGGTGATTGCTAATCTGCTAGAGACAGGGTTTGATCGGAGACTTGACTGGTACTACCGAATCCAAAATACAGATATAAATCTGGATCGCTGATTGCTTATATAGCAGTTATTTATAGTAGTTGTCATTTTTTTTAAGCCACCAATTCATATTATCTTGACGCTTGGCACGGAACTGCTCAAGTTTATCCGCCATAGTGCTATTGTGCTGCCGCGCAGTATCTAGAGCGAAGAGAATAGGCACCGAAGATAATACCCCAAAGCGTATCTTTGACTTTGGCAGGTCAAGGCCATCACCGATATCATCGCCGACTAAAGTGCGCGTGACACTAGCATTAACCATCTCCACAAACCGACCTTTGCGATTATCTTCACCCATGAGCTGACGTGGCAAATCATGCAGCGCTTTGGCTAACGGTTGTCCCATCTCAAAATCAAGCTGTTGAATAGACAGGTAAGTATACAACCACTCCCAACAAGCGACTTCGGTCTTTGGTAAGCGCTGCAAATCTACCCCCATCCAATAGCTGGCAAGATTCCATAAGTGCAGGATGCCTTCGGCCTCTTCATCACTGATACGCGCACCTAACAGTTTGAGCCCGCGCATAATCAGCAATGAGAACTGCAAGTGTGTGGCGATCATATCGGTCTGGTTAATAGGAAGACCCCAATAATCACTGTTCCAACTGCCATCAGCATTATGATGCTGAGAGCTATCCTCGATAATGCCATCGGCTGAGGTTAGTTTGCCTTTAAGTAGATTCTGTCTTACTAAAGTGTGAATTTGGCGAACTTTGATAGACTGCCGCCAACCCTCAGAGCCAATGGCCAATACTTGTGAGATAGGAGCTTTGTTTTGCGAGCTAGCATTCAGTTGCGGATGTTCAGAAACGGCAAGAATATAAGCATAAGTACGCATCAGACGGGGTAGCGCGTCATGCATTAATGCCCCTGTTTGAATTAACGGTAAAGATAGGGCAGGGATACTATAACCAGCCATTAGCGCTACATTACGTAGTAGCCAAATCAGCATTAACGGGTAACGACGATAGGCGATAGCACCAATTTCGGCCAGTTTAGGATCGAACCAAACTGGATGGCTACTGAATTGTTCAGTCATAGCGATAAAGGCGGGATGCTCGGCGTCTGCGAAACCTTTAAGGTCTGAAAAACTATCATTATTTAAACCGTTGTCCAAAATAGACTGCTGCAAAGGCTTGGCAAAGCGAATACCATCAGCTGCTAAGCTATCAGCAAGCGGATCACCAATATCATAACCGGCTACTATTTCTGCTAATAAAGTAGGCGAGATAGTAAAGTCTTTGGGTAATAAGTAGCGTTTGATGCGTTTCAGAACTTGCAAATCACTATGGTCATTAATAGCAGTGGTACGACCATGACGTTGATAGTTGGTCATATCTGTATTATTAAGCATATTTGCCGCACCGTTTATAAAGGGGTTAATCCCTTTATTATAACATTGGAATTGAAGGTCACAAGATATAGCTTAGCCACTATATTTTGTGATTATAAAGCGACTGTACCGTTAGCTTATAGTAAATGTGCTCTAGCGCAACTTGATAGCTAATAACGATTTATCAGGTTCAAGTTATTGAGTTGGTTCTCAGTGATGATTATTCGACGTTGAAGTCGGCGCAGCTCTGTTGGTAGTGATAATAGATACCGACGTGCTTCTTTTTCATCGTCAAAATCGAGCATTTCGCCGTCACGGAGCTTGATATATTCGGCTTCATACTTTTCTAGCAGCCTATTGTCATCTCTAAGCTGTTTATTCAAATTATAATACTCGCGTCCCTGTTGATTTGCTTGTTGAAGGGTAGTCATGCTATTTACTGGGCAAACACTATTTAATTCAACACCACGCCGACCTATATTATAGGCATTATTCACAGTACAGTATTGCTTAAGCCCCAACTGGCGACCACGCTCCCATGCTTGAAAGTCCGCCGCAATACCCGCTTTAGCACAAGCCTTAGAGTGTGCTGCCAACCGACTAGAGGGATAGCCTGCCACGCCGTCGTTATAACCGATAGCCTGCCAATTACCTACGACACACTCCTCTTTAGAGAGCGTCGCACAGCTTGAGAGCAGTATTGCGCTACTAAAAACTGTCAAAATGAGTCCGGATAACCGCATGGTAAGGCCCCTTTAATGTGCTTTACTAAAGCATAATCGTAATCATTTTACCCATTCATCCTTTGTCGATTCAAAATATCTGCCAGCGCCTCTATTAATGATGAGTTAAATCTACAGAGGTACTGCTGACGTTCTCTTTTAAACTAACTTTTAGCATGATGTAACCGGCGATACCAGAGACGATTGAACCCATGATGATACCTAAGCGCTCATCGAATAATGGCGAACCGCCACCAAAGGCTAAGCCACCGATGAATAAACTCATAGTAAAGCCTACGCCACATAATAAAGCGGCGCCATAAATCTGCTTGAAGTTCATACCATTTGGCATTTTTGAGATACCTAGCTTAAAGATTATCCAGCAAGCTAGCATAACCCCGATTTGCTTACCGATGAATAGGCCAGCAGCGATACCGAGGGGCACTGAATGGAATAGCTCAGCGAAGCCTGCGCCTTTGAGCGAGATACCAGAGTTAGCAAAAGCAAATAGCGGTAAAATACCATAAGAGACGGTGTTCTGTAGATCGTGTTCAAGCTCTTCAAGTGGGGAGTGCTCAGGATCGGTACGATCAAACATTGGTATAAATAGCGCTAGTACGACACCGGCCAAAGTGGCATGGATACCGGATTTGAGCACGGCAATCCACATGATAACGCCGATAAGGATGTAGGGCGTAATGCTAGTGACGTTACGACGATTAAGTAAATACAATATGGGCAGACATAAACCGGCAAAAGCTAGCGAGCTAAGCGAAAGCTCATTAGTATAAAACAGTGCAATAATCAAAATAGCACCGATATCATCGAAGATGGCAATCGATACTAAGAAGACTTTTAGAGAGTTAGGAACACGGCTGCCGAGTAAACTTAAAATACCTAAAGCGAAGGCAATATCAGTCGCTGCCGGAATAGCCCAACCTTTCCAGTATTCAGGATTATTGATGTTAAAAAGGATATAGACGATAGCTGGAAAAATCATGCCACCAACAGCAGCGCCAGCGGGTAAAATAATTTGCTTGATATTTGAGAGCTCACCGATGAGGACTTCACGTTTGAGTTCAAGACCGACTAAAAAGAAGAATATCGCCATCAGACCATCATTGATCCAATGATGCGCGTCTTTGGCAATGGCAAAGTCGCCAATCTGAATAGCGACAGGAGCATGAATAAAGGCTTCATACCAAGAGTTGAGAGGAGTATTAGCAATAATCATCGCAGCGATAGCAGCTAGCGCTAGAATGATTCCGCCTGCTGCCTCGAATTCAAAAAACGCTCTAATTCTCTTTATTGCCATTTTACCCTCATCTTCCAAGTATAATCATTAAATCAAAGCACTCATCTTACGTCTTAAAGCGTAATAAGCGTGCAACTTTATTATTTATTGCCTGCAAACCTTCTTATAACTCTTTATATCAATCATTCCATGAGATATAAATTATTTATCTGATAAAAAATTTTACTAGCTTGTCTTGAGTCTCTCATAATTTTATCAATATGCCCAACAAAAAAGTCAGATAGTTGCTATTAGTCTGCGCTAAATAAGGAACGGATAGCGTTTGACATTATTAGCACTTACGACCATTATCAAAAAGATATTTTTAAAAAATGAAAGCAATCAGCTGCAAAAAGGCGCACTTAGCGCCAGCTCAATATTACGGTCTTATAGTGGATACAGCCTAACACTTACGGCTATTTTTATCATCAATTCTCTTACAAGGCCAGTTTCATGGACGTCACCCTCTCTTTAGAGATTATCTTGATGCTGACCGCAGTAGCAGCGCTAGCGGGCTTTATTGATGCCATTGCTGGCGGCGGTGGTTTACTGACTATTCCAGCAATGCTGCTAGCTAATATACCACCAGTCATGACTTTAGGCACCAATAAACTCCAAGCGGCCTCAGGAGCGCTTGCCGCTTCTATTACTATGATAAAAAAGGGTGTGGTCAAGCCAGCACGCATCAAGACTGCGATTATCGCCGCTTTTATCGGCTCGATTATCGGTTCTATTGCAGTGCAACTATCGCCACCTGACTTATTAGAAAAGCTCATTCCTTTTTTGATTGCCGCTATCGGTATTTATACTTTATTTGCGCCGAAGCTTGGAGAAGTAGAGGCCGCGCCGCGTATCTCAGAGGGTGCTTGGCAAAAGATTGCTGCGCCTTTGATTGGCTTTTATGATGGATATATGGGCCCAGGCACCGGTATGTTCTTTGCTTTAGGCAATGTGGCGCTAAGAGGCCGACAAATTATCGAAGCCACAGGTGCAGCTAAAGTACTTAATCTCTCTACCAACGTCGGTTCGCTAATATTTTTTATCTTAGGCGGTAACGTATTGTGGAAAGTGGGACTGGCGATGATGGTTGGACAAACGATAGGGGCCTATTTTGGCTCGCACATGGTAGTGAAGGGCGGTAGTAAGCTCATTCGTCCAATGATCGTTTTAGTCTGCTTAGCGATGGTGACCAAATATGTATTAGGCTAAGATAATTCAATCAGTTTATGAAGGCATCGCTCTATAAAAAAATCCCAACCGCTATAAGGTTGGGATTGTTTTATTTCAAGCTAAAATGTGTTTTATTCAACACGTCCTAAGATTTTACGCCTTATCACTTTTATCGATCTCATCTCGGCGCAAACCATCTTGCCACTTATCATTTTCAGCAGTACTCAAGTCATGAGTCTGCACTTTTTCTGTAGTTGCAGTTGAGGCTTTTGAGATATCTTCTACCTCTGTATGAGGTTGTTGGCTCGGTGCAGCAGCGTCATTGGCTTCTGCGCTATTGTCACGGCTATGATTGTAACTCATGCGCTCACTAAGAGTAGACTCTGCATCGCGATGACGATGTTTGAGTGACTCTTCATCAGGATTGGCCTTATTAAAATTGGTTTGTTCAGCCATTTCTTTGAGCGTATCCTGCTCATCGACCATTTCAACATCACCATCGCTCTCATAGCCATGATTAGGATTGGCATCACCCGTCTCTTCATCAATATGCTCGGCAGCTGCACTTTTAAGCTGCGCGTAATCGGTAAGCTGATGTACGGCATTTTCTAAACTGTGTGGATTGTCACGTTGTTGTGCTTGTTGTAGATGCTCATCAAAAACATCAGTCAATAATGAGTCATAACGTAGACCATTATAATGAATTAGTTGCTCAGCTTCGCTTTCAGTAATATCACCATTTTGACTAGCTTGTACTACGTGATCCTCAAAACTTAAACCAGAGAATTCACCTTTATGCTCCGCCTTTTTAAACTTTTGCCATAGCGGCTCGATTTCAAGCAAGGCCTGATAAGCATGCTCCATTCGGCCAGTTACATCATCAGCATCAGTATTATAATAGACCATGGTTTTTAGGTAATCACGGAATGGGTTGGCGGCAAAATCATCCATGAAAGTATCGCCCAGTTTTACTTTTAGCTCATCGCTAGTAGGGGTAAAGATACGACCACTTGGGAAAGTGACAAAACCTACCAAATTCGCGGCCATACGATTTGGGAAGTTGGCGAAGAAAGACACAAAGGCTTCTTGGATAGTGTACAAGCTATCTTGTAAGGCCACTTGCGCATGTAAACGCTCGGCCTCAGATTTAGTGCCATTTTCATAAAACTGTAAAATAGCAGTGGCGATAAATAGATGACCATGGATATCCGCTAAGCGACCAGAAAGCATCTCTTTACGTTTCAAATCCCCAGCCAATAAGCCTAAGGCCATATCGGCTGTTAAGGCAAAACTAGCGCTCAAACGGTTGATGTGTTTGTAATAAGGACGAGTGAATTTATCAGCAAAGCTTGGCGCGTCACTGCTACCACCGATATAACCGGCGATAAAGGCTTTGGCACCGCGATTAAAGGTATAGCCTAAATGTTTAAAAAATAAAGTATCAAACTCTTTCACAGCGCTTTGTTTATCTTCGCTTTGCAATAATTGCAGCTCATCAAATAAGTAAGGGTGACAACGCATAGCGCCTTGACCAAATATCATTAGCGAGCGCGTCAAAATATTAGCGCCTTCAACGGTGATGGACACTGGAATAGCTTGATAGGGAGTGGTTAAAAAGTTACGTGGACCCATCTGAATGCCGCGGCCACCAAGCACATCCATACCGTCGTTGACGACTTCGCGCATGGTTTCAGTCGCATAGTATTTAGCCATGGCAGTCATCACCGATGGTGTACCGCCTTGGTTTAGGCCACAAGTGACTAGATGACGAAAGGCTTCTAACATGTAAGTCTGACTGGCCATTCGACTGGTCGCGTCTTGTACCCCTTCGAATTTACCAACTGAGATCTTGAACTGCTCACGTACTTTGGCAAAAGCGCCTACTGACAGATAAGTCATCTCGCTAGCTGAAGTTGATAATGCTGGTAAGGAGATACCACGGCCTACACCTAAGCATTCCATCAGCATCCGCCACCCGCGTCCAGCGTTTTCGACACCACCGATAATATAATCTAAGGGTATAAAGACATCCTTACCATCAACGGTACCGTTCATAAAGGGTGAGCCACTAGGATAATGACGCGGGCCAATGATCACGCCTTGATGGCTAGCAGGCACTAGCGCACAAGTGATACCGTAATCGCTTTTATTAGTATCACCAAGTAGCCCTTCTGGATCATACATCTTAAAGGCTAAACCTACCACGGTAGCGATAGGCGCCAAAGTAATCCAACGCTTTGAGAAATTCATGCGTAGACCAAGTACTTGCTCACCATCGTGGCTGCCATAGCAAACCACACCAGTATCAGGAATAGCACCCGCATCAGAACCCGCTTCAGGACCAGTCAGGCCAAAACAGGGAACTTCTTGCCCATTAGCCAAACCTGGTAACCAACGCTGCTTTTGCTCATCTGTACCGTAATGCATTAATAGCTCACCTGGGCCAAGCGAGTTGGGTACCATACAAGTCACCGCCGCAGTTGGCGAGCGCGAAGCGATCTTACTCATTACTCGGCTTTGCGCATAAGAGCTAAAATCAAGACCGCCGAACTCTTTAGGAATAATTAGTCCCAAAAAGCCTTTATCCTTGATAAATTGCCAAGCTTCTGGCGATAAGTCTTTATCTTCATGTTGAATCTGCCACTCATCGAGCATGGCACAAAGCTGCTCAACTTCATTATCAATAAAGCTTTGCTCTTCTTCCGATAGTTGTGGGTAAGGGTATTCGGCAAAAGTTTTCCAATTTGGCGCACCCATAAATAGCTCTTTTTCCCACCAACTCGTACCAGCGTCAAGAGCTTCACGCTCCGTATCACTCATGCTCGGCATTGCACCGCCTAAAGTCTTATAGACCGGCTTGGTAATGAGCGTCTGACGAATAGGGGTGATGAGCAGTACCAGACAAAGTAGAGCGATAGGAATGCCCAAAATAAGCGACCACGGGCTAATAATAGCGGTCACTACTACAGTAACAATAGCTAGCACACTACCAGTTACCCTTGATAAAGACATTAAAAAGATGGCCAACACCATGGCTAACTGAATAAATACTGCCAAAATAAATAAGCCAATCGCCATGATGGTCTCCTTAACAAGGGCTAATAGAATGAGGGTATAAAGAGGATATTTTTCTTATAAAAAGTAATACAAAAAATCAAACGGTCACTAATATCACAATATTGTGATTCTATCTATTAATATGAAATAATGCTTGACAATTATCAACCATAAAAATGCTACTACGTGTCGAGGATATGTATCAGTTGGCCAAATATGACTGCAACTAGGTTAGGCACAACAAGCTATAAAAAACTAGCTGAACGGTGCCAAGCCTTTTTCGGCATAAGATAAGGTGTCATTACGGCCGACGATGATATGATCGACTAAAGACAGATCTAACAAGTCGCAAGCTTTTTTGAGCTCATAGGTTAGTAGGTTATCAGCTGTCGAAGGTTTGGAGTCAGTATGCGGATGATTGTGAGCGATTATCAATTGACTGGCGGCATGAGTGAGGGCATGTCGTAACACGTGTTTGATGCAGACCGAACAAGAGGAGATACCGCCGGTAAATAATATCTCATAATTTAGTAGGTTTAAGGCGTTATCTAAGCACAGCACCGCGAAGACTTCTCTAGGCTCACCGCGCAGTTGGGTACTAATATAGTCTTTGACCACTTGCGAGCGTCCAAGCGCTTGTCCGGTCTTGAGCTTACTATCTAAATAACGAGTGCCCATCTCTAGTGAGGCAAGCATTTGCGCATATTTAGCAGGACCAATACCATGGCAGGCGAGTACCATTTCTTTAGGCGCGGCTAATAGCTCAGCGAGTGACCCAAACTCATTTATTAAGTGGCGAGCCAGCTCAATAGCAGATTGTGATTGAGTACCAGTGCGTAGAAATATCGCTAATATTTCAGCATCAGAGAGATGACTGGCTCCAAATTTTAATAGTTTTTCGCGTGGTCTATCATCCTCGTGCCAATCTTTGATAGCCATTATCTTCCCTTTTTCCGGCTTGGTTTTTGACTGGTTTTTAGTCACTATTACTGATTTAATGAGTTATTTAGCCTATAAAAATAGCTTTGTTAGCGATAGCACTATAAAACCATACCTAACTTATCTCATAATTGTTACTATAAGCGCAATTTTTATCTTTCCTCTTTTACTTTATATCGATTGATGTCACGCCTATGTCAAAAGTTCTGTTAGCTATTACTGGCGGTATCGCCGCTTATAAATCTGCATTTTTTGCCCGCTTACTTATTAAAGCAGGGTTTGAAGTGCGCGTTATTATGACCACCGGGGCGCAAGCCTTTATTACACCGCTGACTTTGCAAGCTTTGACGGGTAATGAGGTGCACACCTCCTTGCTTGATGAAGAAGCTGAAGCAGGTATGGGTCATATTGAGCTAGCAAAGTGGGCGGACTTAGTCATTATAGCGCCGGCTTCTGCCAATACTCTAGCGCGGTTGGCTATGGGTATGGCTGATGACTTGCTGACCACCGTTTGTTTAGCGACTACCGCGCCCGTTATTTTAGCTCCTGCTATGAATCAGCAAATGTGGGCGCATCCAGCCGTTAGTCTCAATGTGCAGACTTTGCGCGATATGAATTATCATATCATTATGCCAGCCAGTGGTGAGCAAGCTTGCGGTGACGTGGGAGCTGGACGTTTACCTGAGCCTGAACAGTTACTGGCAGAAGTACAATTATTTAGCGCGCAACAGTCTATTGAACAGCGTTTGGTAGGTAAGCGCGTGGTTATTACTGCAGGGCCAACGGTGGAGGCGATAGATCCAGTACGTTATTTATCCAATCACTCTTCTGGCAAGATGGGTTTTGCTTTAGCTAGGGCTTGTCGAGATGCTGGCGCGGAGGTGATTTTGATCGCTGGTGGTAAAGTGACTCTACCTACGCCGCTCAATGTCACGCGTATAGATGTGTTATCCGCTGAGCAAATGCTTATCGCCGCTCAGCAATGTGTCGATGGTAGTCACAGCGCTTTGCAAACGATGCCAACCCTATCTTTCGATCATCAACATCACGATCATGATCACGAGCATGGCGACTGTGATTGTGATGACACTGAGACCGTTACAGAAGGCATTGATCTAAATAAGTCAGCAGATATTTTTATCGCTACAGCAGCCGTTGCCGATTATCGTACTGCCGAGGCCGCTCCACAAAAAATCAAGAAAACTCAAGATGCTATGAGTTTAGAGCTAGTCAAAAACCCTGATATTCTAGCGACTATTTCTTTGGCACACCCTGAGCTATTCGTAGTGGGTTTTGCAGCGGAGACTCAAGACGTCGAGCGTTATGCACGTGGTAAACTGGTGGCGAAAGATTTAGATATGATTGCCTGTAACGACGTCTCGCGTGCTGATATAGGCTTTGCTAGCGATGATAATGCTATGCAAGTATTTTTTGCCGAGCACTATGAGCACGATTCCATTGTTTTAGATAAAGCCAGTAAAGATAAAATTGCTGAACAACTCGCCGTTATTATCGGTGAGACGCTTTCGCAACGTCATAAAGGTTAGAGGTATTCTTACTTTTGCTATTACCTAGCCTTAGGCTGTGAGCTAATTTATTATGATAGATAGCGATAATACTCAGACGCTGCTTTTATTAGCTATTTTTGCCTTCGCCTCTTTGCTACATGGCATTAGCGGTTTAGGGGTAACCTTAGTCACTACCTCCGCACTAGCGAGTATTTATCCTCTGCCGCAAGCTATCGTATTAGTGATATTTCCCTCATTACTGCTCAATGCCATGACTTGGCTGAGTGGCGGCGGTCGCAGTATTTGGCAGAATTTTACTTATTATGGCAGGCGCTATTGGCTGCTAGCGTTGATGAGCTTGCTCGGCAGTCTGCTTGGCGCAAAGCTACTGTTATGGGTCGACAGTGCTTATATTCTACTAGTGCTAGCTATAGTTATTGGCTTCTATGTGATGACTAGCCTGTTAGGTAAGCAAATCCGCTTGCCTAATACTAAGCCGGTATTGATTATCGTCGGAATCAGCGCTGGTATTATCGGCGGTGCGACCAATGCCATGTCGACTATCTTGATGATGTATCTACTATCGGCAAGTGATGATAAAGACACTATCGCTAAAGTAGGTAACATGTGCTATTTCTTAGGAAAGATTGCGCAGATTATCGTTTTGCGTGAGCCTATTATGGCGTTAACAGGAGCTGAGTGGCAGCTGATAGCTTTGCTTAGCGGTTTATCAGTCGTCGCTTTACTGGTAGGTATTCGCTGGCGCCGCTATCTACCACAAGCGCGCTTTCGTCAACTTATTTTACTAATTTTAAGCGTGCTTGGAGTAAGAGTAGGCTGGCAAGCACTTAGCGCTCTGCTTTAATGCTATTGTTTTAGCATTAACGTCTTACAACCACTACCGCTTAGCCAATCGTCTCACTAAAATACAACTGCTGCGCCACTCTAAAAGTATTGCAGTGCGCCTCGACCACATCTTCGATATCTTCTGAATAACCCCCACCCATGACGATAGCGACTGGAATGTTAGCGTCCTTTGCTTGCTGTAGCACATATTCATCACGCGCTTTGCAACCTGCTTGAGTAAGTGCTAGTTTACCTAATTTATCTGTCGCCAACACATCGACTGCCGATTGATAAAAAATCATATCTGGCGCGACCTCGTTTATTAAACGTGGCAACGTATCTTGTAAAACCGCTAAATATTCCTCATCACCAGTATCGTTATCGAACTCAATATCTAAGTCAGAAACTTGTTTGCGAAAAGGATAATTCTTGGCACCATGCATGCTAAAGATAAACACCCGTGGCTCATCGCTCATAATACTGGCATTGCCGTTGCCTTGATGTACATCTAAATCGACGACCAATATCTTTTGAGCTTGGCCGCGATTTAGTAATAAATTACTCGCGATACAGACATCGTTAAACACACAAAAGCCTTCACCATGATCGGCAAAAGCGTGATGGGTGCCACCAGCGACATTCATCGCCACGCCGTGTTGCTGAGCATATAGCGCACATTCATAAGTCGCGTGGGCAATATGACGACCGCGATCGACCAAGGCAGGCGTCATCTCAAAACCGATAGGCCGCGCTTCTTTGCGAGTTAACGTCTGGGTTTTGAGCTTATACCAATATTCAGCGGTGTGAGTAGTCAATATCTCAGCTTCACTAAGTCGCTGCGGCGCAAAGAAGTTATCAATAGTAATAGTACCCTCAGCTAGTAAGCGCTCAGGAATCATGGTGTATTTTTGCATAGGAAAGCGATGTTTTTCAGGTACTGAATAACGAAAAATCTCAGAGTAGGCAATTTTTAGCATAATATTATCTTTAAAACCGTTATTGCATTTTTTTGGTGGGTAGAAAGAAAGTACGAGCATCCGCTTGCACGCGTAATTCGCCTAGTAGTGTTGGCATATCTTCGCTAGGCGTTGGCGTATTTATCAAGTCGCCAAATACCTCATAAGCGACGGTAGTCATAGCAACGACGCTTTGTATTAAGTGCTCGACAATATCATCATCAAGCCCTATGACTTCAACATCAATCGCGTTTTTGTAACGTATCTCGCCATCGTTAATATCCATCTCAAGATTACCAACGATCAGGTCATAGTTGATTTGAGTAATCAATAGCATGGCGGCGCTTTGATGACTCTCTGGTATTAAAAACGGCAGAATGCCATAGACAGCGAGCAAACCCTCTTTTTCTTGTACCCGAAATAAATAGCCACAGTCTACTCGGCGATGCTTCATACGTAAGGAGAGATGGTGCGATTTCTGAGGGTCTGATAGTCGAGGTTTATAGTGAGTATAGTGCCAGTGTTTAGTACGAAAATAGCGCTTTAAATAATCAATAATACGCGTCTCACTACGGCTATCAGATTTTTCTTTTACTAAAGAAAGCTTGGCAGTCTCAGTAGTATCTTTGCGGTCACTATCATTATTATCAAAAGTGTCGTCCGTGACGTTGTTATCGGTTATGGCAGTCGCTGGTAAGTAAGCAGAATTGGCATGATTAACATCGATAGGGTTGATGATATCTTGCGATGCACTACTAGTCAGTAAGCGTTTTAGTTTTTGCCATAAGCTGAGTTTATGATGGTTACTCATAGATTTTGGCTCATAATTTTGGACTTAATAGCTTAAAAGTGAGGCCTTAAAGGCAGGAGATAGTCCATTATCTTCTGACCTTAACAATAGCATTAAATACGTTGCTAGCTCTATTTTTTTGCTAAAGCCTGTTTGATATTAGGTTGGGTATAAAAAGCTTGTAGCATTTCGCGCAGATGAGCGCTTAGCCAGTCGCTATTAATAGCATCATGCATGATAGGCAATAGCGCTGTGCTCAATTTTGTCATCGCTAGCTCGTCGATATTTAGACTGGCTGCCAAAGTAGCGATAGTGTCAGAGTGATGGTTGTCATACCAAGTCTCAACACTAGCGGCTACTAAGTTATGTAAGTAGGGTGAGAGCCGCAGACGGTTATAGCTCTGCTGTACGCTCGACTCTATATGATCAATACTACTGTGACCTGGCTCATCGCGTAGATAGGTCTGTAGCTCGCTGACAGGCTTATCTTTGATACGCGCCCAGCCAGTCGTTAGCAGACGGGTGACTTCTTTATTAGTCAGATGTTCTTGTGCGTTACTCTCAGCACGGCGCGTTAAATCCTTAATATTACGATGCAGATAGGTTTGCAGTTTGCCATCGAGATTACTGTTGGTGGCTTTTTCAAAAGAGCTGCGTCCCATCTTCATTAGTTTACCAACGCCGCCAGCTTTGTCTAAGGTGGTTTCCATAAAATCATTGATGGCGTGATATAGGGTTTGGGTCAGTAGCTCGGAGAAAGCCTCATTACCGATAAAGCTGTGAATCAATGCATTACGCTGCTCGTCATGACTGCCGATATAAGTAGCCAGGGTCTCAATCTGCGTGTCATCAACCAGCTCTCTTAGCGGCATGTTGTCATTGACAGGGTGATAAATAACGGTCTGTAAAATAGCGCGAATATCAGCACGCATCACTTCAGTTACCGGTTGGCTTAGGAACCAATCATTGAGCAAGCGCTGCAAGTCCTCACAACTGACGTATTGGCTCATCTTCTGTGCACCAAGCCATTGCCAAGCCTCATTAGCTAAAGGCTGTGCTTGCTGTACTAGCCACTGCTGAGTAAAAACGATTTGCGCCTCTATCAAGTCATATAAGGAGGAGATCGGTGTTTGCTGGTTACTAAGATCGTTGCTTTCTTGGCTTTGAGCATTATCGGGTTGTAAGTTGTTATTTGCGGTCATATTTGCGGCCATATTTGAGGTTATGATATTCGACTATTTGCTATACTATACGTTTTAGGTGATTTGCCTAGCATAGCGCATTATGACATGACCGTAGCTGATGTTTTTGATGAGTGTTTGTGACTTAGCTTGGCTTTAACTAGGTCTTAAATATAGTTTAATGTACGCTAAGCCGTTAAAAGAAATTAAAATTATAAGAGGTCTTGATGAGCCAGTCGCCTTTATCTACTACTAAAGCTGCGCCCTTATTAACAATTGATGAGCTCACCGTGCAGCGCGGCGAGACGCCTTTATGTGCAGGGGTCGACTTGCAGCTAGCTGCTGGTGGTATTTGTCATCTGATTGGTGCGAATGGTACCGGCAAAACCACGCTACTCATGCAACTTGCCGGTCTGTTACCGGTATTGCATGGTAGCATCAGCTATCGCGGTAGCGCCGGCTTGCCTATACAGCCGCTATATATCTCGCATCAGTTGGGTATTCATCCCAATCTTACCGTCTCACAAAATTTGATATTTCTGCTAAATCTTTATGGTATATCACCGAGTGCTACTGATATCGATGCGGCTTTGGCTTGGGTAGGGTTGCAAGGGTTTGAGACTATCAGCTCGAGTCACTTATCAGCAGGGCAGACGCGGCGTATTACTTTGGCTCGGCTGTATTTGATGAGCGTAGAGGTGACGCCTTTATGGCTTCTTGATGAGCCTTTTACCGCGCTCGATATCGATATGGTGGCGCGAATGGAAGAGCGCTTGCAAAGCTTTGCAGCGGCAGGAGGCTCAATATTAATGACTAGCCACCAAGCGGTAGGCGTTGCCAATCAAGTGCTAGATTTGTCAGAGTACCTTGATTTGCCAGACTATGATCTACTAGAGTACGACTTATTAGATCATGATCATTTAGACTAGTAATGATTATTTAAACAGCTAGCATAAGCATTTCAAAAGCTAAAAAGTTGAAAAGGCTAGAAAGGATAACTAATGACAGATAGTCGCGCACAAGCCTCAGATAACCCTAGCAATAGCGAGAATCTAAATAGTAATGATCATATCAATATGACTAACGCCAAGCCTTTCAGCGAAGTAAGCTACGCGCCTCGCGGTATCAGCTTCATCCAACTCTGGCAACGCGAATGGCAAGTCAAGCAGCAAGGAGCGGTACAGTGGTTGTATCCGCTAGTGCTTTTTCTAGTGATTGTCACTTTGTTTCCGTTAGCGGTCGGTAGTGAGCCTCAGTTATTGCAGCGCTTGGGGGTTTCAGCGGTGTGGATTGCCGCTTTGCTATCGTTAGTGATGGGCGTTGACGGATTGTTTAAGCCAGCACTCGATAATGGCACCCTAGCACAGTTAGTGGTGGCTAAAGCCTCGCTACCTTTATGGGTGCTGATGCGCTTAGTGATTCACTGGATTTTTAGTAGTGGCATAGTAGCGCTACTGAGCTTATTGGCGGTGCCGTTATTTGGCTTAAGTTGGTTTGAGGCGGGTATTTTGATGGCCTCTATTATCGTTGGTAGCCCGATGCTACTGATGTTATCGGCTATCGCTAGTAGCTTGACCTTATCGCTAAAGAATGGCGCGGTATTAGTGCCATTGATTGCGCTCCCGATGCAGCTACCGGTATTAATTTTCGCTACTGGCGCGGTGGATTTATTCGCCTCTGGTCTCAATGGTTTGCCTATTTTAGCTTTGTTATTAGCCGGTAGTATCGTTTCAGTATTAGTGATGCCATGGGTAATTGCTATGACCTTAAAAATGTCTTGGTTAAATTAACTGAGCGACTTTAGCGATTATTTATCAAACAAGCCAATAGCTTTGGGTTTACTACGTGGTTAAAAGCGCCAACTTTGCTATAATAGGGGTTAATAGTTTTTATGGGTACTTTAGTACTGATAATTAGGCCAAAAAATGACTATAAACAAGATGTTAGCAATGATGACTAACTCTTCGTTACTGGCTTAACTATTATTAAATTATAATGTTCCATCCATATGCTGTGTAATAGGTCTATTCCATGCCCAACCTAAACAATGTCTCATCGCC
>CBETCF010000006.1:0-27543 GCA_965534785.1 uncultured Psychrobacter sp. | reverse complement strand
TACTTGAGCGGCAAATAGCGGAATTAGAGGCTCAACAAGCGGTTCAATAACTCTAAAGCAGTCACTGTTTATTATAAATTATTAAAAGCGACTATTTATCGCCTAAGTGTCTAAGCAATGGGAAATCGCAATGGCTATTATTCAGCAAACCCATACGCCTATTTTGACTAGTAATGCACAAGTGCTTATCTTGCCAGTCAACAGTGCAGGTACGCTATTAGATCCCGTATTGACGCGTTGTAAAACTTTATATCCTGATAATTATCAGCGTTATCACCGAGCCTGCCGTGACGGTAGCCTGATGGTGGGTAGCTGTCTACTACACAAACGCCAACGCGAGCAAGCTGGTCTTAGCGCCTCGCATAATGGCAATCAGCCCGACTACATTGCTAATCTAATCACCTCCAATCATCCCTATCATCCTACTCGTAGCCGTTGGTTAGCTGCCGCTCTCACCGATTTACAACAACAGCTAATACCTCTAATCCGCTATCAAGGTGTTCGTAAAATGGCACTATTAGCGCGCCCGTTAATTTTTGATAATAAAACCACTGAGCAAGAGCCCTCTGTTCCGACTAACAGCAATAACCTTCCTTTAGATTGGCACTCAATAGTATTGCCGCTAATCACTGAGCACTTGCAAGACTTGCCCAAATTACGCATTGATATTCATCTACCCAAAAGTGTCGATATCTAAACTTTTAGGTAATCCTTTTATCTTAAAATAGTTATATGCTAAGCACAGTATGCAACGTGATTGTTACTGTTTAGGCATTTGAATGGCCTCATGTTCTTTCCTGTAGGCATTGAATAGTAGATTTATATCCACATATTGATTAAGGGATGGTCTTAGCTTATTATCTTAGGTGAATTTAGTAATCTATCTAAATAGAATTATTACTCAAAAATATCTACTATTTAAAATCATAAGCAAGGAAAATAAATCATGTCAAATAACAATGCAAAAAACGATAAGAAGTCTACTGATAATAAAGCAGTTATCGGCGTAGAAGTGGTTAAAGATGATACCGTCGTTTATGAAGATGGTGACTTTGAAGAGTACAACGATAAGCACGATTATGAAGAAGGCACAAACGACAGCTCTAATAAAGATAGCAAATCAGATGACGATAAGTCAGCTAAAGATAAAAAAGAAGACAAGTCGAGCAAAGACAAAGATGCTGAAAAAGATCAGAAATCTGCTAAGAATGACAAATCAGATAAAGATGAAAAAGAGGACAAAAACAAGTCAGAAAAAGAAAGTAAGTCTGATAAGAAAGATAAGGCCAGCAAAAAAGATAAAGCTGACCAAGAGGATAAGTCAGGTATTACCATGTCAGGTATCTATCAATGGGCATCAAAACTCAAAGATGACTTTACTGCTGACGCTGGCGACATGACTCAAGACGTTTCTGAAAAAGCGACGGCGATGATGCTAAGTAAACTAATGGATGCTGTAGATCTAGAATTAGCAGCCTTTGATAAGAGCTTAGAAGTAGCTAAAAATTTAGTCACTACTGCTGAAGAGAGACGCAAAAAGATCGCTGCGAGAAAAGAAAAGTATCAAGGTATGATTGATAAGTTAGATCAAGAATAATTATTCTAGCTAGTAGACTCCATCGCTAGCTTGAAACATTATTGATCCAATGTTGAGCGTTTGCTATAAACGCTTGGCGTTGGATTTTTTTTGGCTGCTACTTAAGGCGCGTTTAACATTGGGTTTTTGTTGTGGTTTTTAATTGGCAAAAACCGACCAACCCGTTTTCTCTACTAGCAGCTCTAAGGCTTTGGTCCCTAACTGAGAATTTCCTACTGGATTCAGTCCTGGTGACCATACCGCGATTGAGCCTTTACCTGGCGCGATGGTCAAGATACCACCACCCACGCCACTTTTACCTGGCAAACCGACACGATAAGCAAACTCACCAGAGCCATCATAATGTCCACACATCATCATTAGTGAGTTTATCCGTCGAGAACGCTGTGGACTAATGACCTTTACCCCAGTATGTTGGTTAACGCCGTTGGATACCAAAAACAAACCTGCACGGGCTAATTGTTGACAGTTCATTGCAATCGAACATTGATGAAAATAAATAGCTAGTACTTTTTCTACTTCGTGATCTAGATTGCCAAAGGATTTCATAAAGTGCGCCAACGCTGCATTTCTATCTCTGTGATCCATCTCAGACGCCGCTACTTTATGATCAAAACGAATTGAGCTATCGTCTGCAATAAAATGCACAAATTGTAGAATCTGAGCCAATACTGCCTTTGGCTCATGCCCCATCATAATCGCATCAACTACCGCAATCGCTCCAGCGTTAATAAGCGGATTTCGCGGTCGACCAGATTCGTGCTCTAATATGGTGATCGAGTTAAAAGGGTCGCCAGAAGGCTCACGACCGACATGATTCCAGAGCGCATCCCCTAACTTCCCAAGGCCGATGGTTAAAGTAAATACTTTAGAAATACTTTGTATTGAGAACGGTGTGCTCGCATCCCCTGCGGCATAGACTTGCCCATCAGGTGTGGCTACGGCAATACCAAACTGGTTTGGATCTATATGAGCCAGTTGCGGAATATAATCCGCCACTTTTCCACGCTCGCTCTCAAGAGCCATCTCTGCGGCAATATCATCTAGAATCTGTTGCATCATTAGCGTTGTAACCGTATCTCTATTGGATTATTGAATAGTGGTGAGTTTAACTTAATAAAGAGTGGGAAGGTTATAGAAGTTATATTTTAATATTTATTCGTTGGGTGTAGCCAGATTCACCAAGCCTACTTTTTTTACGAAAGTCAGGTTATATATGTTTCTGTGCCATTCTTATAGCCAACTTTAATAAATCATCAGATGCCATATCCTTTAAGGGTTGATCTATCTTATTTTTTCTTATTGCCTGTTCGACTTTGTGCTGTTCGGTAGCCAAGTGCAGCTTCTTAGAGTTATCGATATACTCCTGCATCAGCTCACGTATGACTAACGACTTTGTATAGCCGTTCTGCTCAACAGCTTGCTTGAATTCGTTTGCTAGCTTTTGGTCACAACGAATATGAATAGAGGCCTGCTTAGATTTTCTCATGGATAGTTGAACTCCTCTGCATAAAAATTAAAAGTATTGTAATAACAGTTGATGGTGATACTTATATTGATGTTATGACCCTATCTATCTAATGTAGCATTTGTAGCCCACTTTGCAACACACAATATTTTTCTTAAATCATTAAATAAATGGCAGTCATAAAAAACCCATCTCAATACTAACCTTGCTTTTTCTAAGGCTATCTACCCACTGAATTTCCTATATAATATTAGCCATCTCATTGATGATAATCCCTTCAATTTATGCTTTTTTCTTAGATAAAACGGTGCTTTATGTTTAACGCTTCCTCGACTCGTTTAAATAAATACATCAGCGAAAGCGGTATCTGCTCTCGACGAGACGCTGACCGCTTTATTGAACAAGGTAACGTGTACGTCAATGGCAAACGTGCTCAAATAGGCGCGCAGGTAGTTGCTGGAGATACAGTAAAAGTAAACGGGCAGCTCATTGAGCCTCGAGAGCCAGATGATTTTGTTTTTATTGTTTTGAATAAGCCTGTGGGTATTGTTAGCACTACAGAAAGCTCAGAAAAAGATAATATCGTTGATTTCGTTCGACATAGTACACGTATATTCCCGATTGGTCGTTTGGATAAGGATTCGCAAGGTTTAATCTTTTTGACCAGCAATGGTGATTTGGTGAATAAGGTATTACGTGCTGGCAATAACCATGAAAAAGAGTATTTGGTAACGGTGAATAAGCCGATAACAGATGATTTTATTGAAGGTTTAGCTGGTGGCGTGCCTATCTTGGGGAGGATGACGAAGAAATGCCCAGTTACCAAGATAGCGCCTACCGTGTTTAATATCACGCTAGTGCAAGGTTTGAACCGTCAAATTCGTCGTATGTGTGAACATTTTGGCTATGAAGTCGTAAAGCTTGAGCGTACGCGGATTATGAATGTGAGTCTCAAGGGCATTCCGGTCGGAGACTGGCGAGATTTAACCGAAAAAGAGATGTCCGTTTTACTTAAATCTATAGAAGACTCTTCTTCGCAAGACAGTACTCTAGCCAAGAAATCTCGTAATGCGCCACGAAAAAAACCTCGTAGCAATAACGCCTCAAAAGCGTCTCCAAATACAAAAGGCGCAGCGAAAGGAAATACCAAACATTCTAAAGATGGTGCTAGCAAACCAGCGGGCTCTAAAGGCAGAGGTAAACGCCCCTTTGGGGATGGCAAGAAGTCTGGCGGCAAAGGCAGACCTGCTACCAATGGTAAGCGTCCTGCAAGAGGTCGAGGGTCTAAGCGGTGATTGAAACTTTAGATTTAGGTGTACTAGCAGTAGGTTAACGTTGTAAAAAGAAACTAACTTCCAATTGAGATGTAAGCTTAAAAAACAGTATTAACTATATCAAGTAAATAATAGGCAATAAAAAAACCGCCTTGAGTGCTATTAACTAGCAGCCCAAAGCGGTTTTTCATATTAAGCTAAACTATTTACTCAGCAGCTACATCCTGCTCAATACCTTTCATAGTCAACTTGATACGACCACGGTTATCAACGTCTTGGACGAAGACCTTAACCGTCTGACCTTCTTTTAGATAATCAGAGACATTCTCTACGCGTTCTTCTGCGATTTGTGAAATATGGACTAGACCATCAGTGTTTGGCAACACGTTAACGAATGCACCGAAGTCAACGATACGAGCGACCGTACCTTCGTAAGTTTTGCCTACTTCAACTTCAGCCGTTAACGCTTCGATTTTACCGATAGCTGCTTTAGTCGCCGCTTTATTTTCACCAAAGATACGAATAGTACCGCCATCATCGATATCGATAACCGCGCCTGTCTCTTCGGTTAGCTGACGAATCATTGCGCCGCCTTTACCGATAACGTCACGGATTTTGTCAGGATTGATCTCAATCACGGCATAATTAGGCGCATGCGCGTTGATTTCAGTACGGCTCTCAGGCAGTACTTTATTCATCGCGTCCAAGATATGGATACGACCTGCGTGAGCTTGCTTCAGAGCTTGCTCCATGATGTCAGGAGTGATACCTTCGATTTTGATATCCATCTGTAATGCTGTGATACCGTCTTTAGAACCAGCTACTTTAAAGTCCATATCGCCAAGATGATCTTCATCACCTAAGATATCAGACAATACGGCGAAGCGCTCGCCTTCTTTGACTAGACCCATCGCGATACCAGCAACTGGTGCTTTGATTGGTACGCCAGCGTCCATCAATGCCAAACTTGCGCCACAAACAGAAGCCATAGAAGATGAACCGTTTGACTCAGTGATCTCAGATACTACACGGATGACGTACGGGAAGCGTTCGCTATCAGGAAGCATTGCTTGTACACCACGGCGTGCTAGACGACCATGACCGATTTCGCGACGTTTAGGAATACCTTCACGACCGGTCTCACCTACTGAGAAATGTGGGAAGTTATAATGCAGCATGAAATGGTCACGAATGGTACCCGCGAGTGAGTCAATCATATTGACGTCACGGCTATTGCCTAGCGTAGTGGTTACCAATGCTTGAGTTTCACCACGAGTAAATAGTGCTGAACCATGAGTGTAAGGTAATACACCGACTTGTACGTCTAGCGCACGAACGGTCTCAAGATCACGACCATCGATACGTGGCTTACCTGATAAAATGTTGTCACGAACGGTACGATACTTAAGATCATTATAGATATTTTTTAGCTCAGAGACGTTATTGCTATAGTCTTCTGACTCAGCGTCACCAGCTAGAGCTTCGATTGCCGCATTTTTGATTTCATCAAGCTTAGTGTAGCGATCTTGCTTATCAGTGATGGTATAAGCGTCAGATACCTGCTCACCGAACTGCTCTTTCATACCTTTTTCAAGCGACTCGTCTGCCTTTGGCGCTTCATACTGTTGCTTCGCAGTACCGACTTCTTCTGCTAATGAGATGATGTTGTCGATGACAATTTGTTGCTGCTCATGGCCGTAAAGAACGGCACCTAACATTTGATCTTCTGATAGCTCAGCGGCTTCAGATTCAACCATCAATACGGCAGATTTAGTACCGGCCACGACTAGATCAAGATCGCTTTCTTTAAGCTGCTCAATCGTTGGGTTCAAGACGTATTCGCCATTTAAGAAACCAACACGCGCTGCTGCAACAGGACCATTGAACGGCGCATCAGAAATAGCTAATGCTGCTGAAGCACCGATTAGTGCTGCAATATCGGCAGACTGAGTCTTGTCAGATGATACTACTGTAGCGGTAATCTGAATTTCGTTAACGTAACCTTCTGGAAATAACGGACGAATCGGGCGGTCAATTAAGCGAGAAGTTAAAGTTTCATTTTCACTAGCACGGCCTTCACGTTTGCCATAAGCACCTGGAATCTTACCAGCCGCGTACATTTTTTCTTGATAGTTAACGGTTAATGGGAAGAAGTTTTGACCTTCTTTGGCCTCTGACTTAACGACTGCAGCGACTAATACAGTCACGCCGCCCATATGTACCATGATAGAGTTAGCTTGACGAGCCACACGGCCAGTCTCTATAACGACTTGCTGGTCGCCATACTGAAATTCACGGGTAATAGTATTAAACATTGACATATAAGTTGTTTCCTAATATTTTTAATAATGAGTGACGAAAATAATAATCGTTACGACTAGAGAGTGGACGATTATCGCTCGTTAAAATTCTAACTAAATAATTTGGGGTATGAGGCTCATTAGTAGATGATGACAATGGTCAACAGGGTTAGCCGCCATACCTAAAGTTAATCTATTATATTTTGCTTCTTTGCAAACTTTATAACGCTAATAACAGCTATGAAGATGTTGTTACTTATAGTACCTGACAGCAATGACACTTAACAGTCATAGCACTTTTAATCTTAAAATACTGAGCCATTTTACAGGGATTTTTAGCTATTGACCAATTAAATGCTATTCCTATAACAGTAGCCATAAAAAAACGGTGTGAAACTATTCCACACCGTTTTTGTACTGCCAAAATCTGACTTCGTTAAACACATATATCATATAGATATAAGTTGAATTAACGACGTAGGCCTAACTGGCTGATCAAGGTAGAATAACGACCAAGATCTTTACCTTTTAGGTAATCAAGTAATTTACGGCGAGTGTTAACCATACGGATAAGACCGCGACGGCTATGATGATCAGCTTTGTGCTCTTTGAAATGGTTCTGTAAATCGTTGATACGAGCGCTCAATAGAGCCACTTGTACTTCTGGTGAACCAGTATCATTTTCGCCACGTTGGTATTGAGCGATGATTTGTTCGCGATCGGTATTAGTTAGCATAAATATCTCCAGCAATGCTAAAAGTTAAATAATCTAGGCAATAAATTTGTCTAGTTATCAAACATTAGGATAAATAAAATAGCTTACTTTTCATTCAGGACAACCCTGCATTACTAGAGTTAACCTATTGAAGAGCAAGCATAGTCTGTTAGCTCGATATACGTTTTTTACCACTAAAGATTAGTGACAAATAATTAATGATCTGACAGTAATAAAAACTGTAGTCAAACACCCATCAAAACTTGGCGCCATTATAACAAAAAACTGTTCAACTAACAGCAATTATTCGCAGTAGTTTGAACAGTTTATCTAGAAATAAAGGACTTTAGTAAATTATCTAATAGACTATTTCTTGTTTACGTCTTGTTCCTTAGCAGTTCCACCTAGAGCATCATTGTCTAAGGGAGCAGTAGTTGCCTCTGCTAGACTATCAGGACTTATATCTTCGCTAGGATTGATATCATTAGCTAGTTTCTCAATCTTTTCTTCTTCTTTATCCATATTTTTTGCTGACTTATCCATAATATCTCCTTATCAATGCGAGTAGCTAATACTGTACAACTGATATTAGTGAATAGATAACATTCATTTACTGAGGTATAAATTCACTAATATTCAAATTAATAATTACTTATCTTTTTTAGCTTCTTCTAAATTACCAGCAAGGCGATCTGCTGCTTGCTCAGAATCTTCAGTATGATTATCTTCAGTTTGGCTTTTTAAGGCCGCTTCTGCTGATTCTGAACGTTGTTGCTCTAGGTTTTTATCGTTTGGATTAGGCTGTGCCATAGTATTATCCTCTGTAGTTTTAAAAATAAGTTAAAGTTCATCGGTAGATAGCACTACTCTACTAAATATACCGCGCTATTAGTAAATATGATAGCTCGCTAACTATGCGCTCAAAGCTTTGTCAATTTCATTAACAAAGTTATCGATATCGTCAGGATTACGTGAAGTAATTAGATTACCATCTACTTGTACTGTTTTATCAACGAAAGTAGCGCCTGCATTTTCTAAATCAGTTTGTAGTGAATGATAAGCAGTAAGCGTCTTGCCCTTAGCGATACCAGTATTGATAAGTGCCCAAGGCGCGTGACAAATAACAGCTAAGGTCTTACCAGCATCGTTAATAGTGTTGATGATCTTATGTGCATCTTCATTACCGCGAATAGTATCGGCATTGACCGTACCACCGGGTAAAACTAAAGCGTCATAATCTCCAATGTTCGCTTCTTTGGCAAAAATGTCAGCGGTAAAAGTATCCCCTTTATTGACATCCTGCTGCATAGCTTGAACTTCCTTTTTATCATTGGTAGTAATGAGGATAGTTTTATAGCCCTTATCTTTGAGCTTATTATTAACTTCCTCATACTCTGCTTGTTCAAAATTATTATGTAATAAAAATGCAATGGTTTTCATTTAAACCTCTTATTATTGATAAATACTGGGTTTCCTTTACTTCGTTAATTTATTATATTTATAAGCTTATTAAAGTTAAATTACGCTACTCTGAATTTATAGTAGTTTATTTTAATAGTTATTATTTTCAGCATTGTTCTAATTTTTAATTTTGTTTTATTTTATAAAATATTATTATACTTTTATTATTAGTGATGCTTTTCCCTAGCTGACTTAACTACTGTATAAAAAAAGCAGGTATCGTTATACACGAAACCTGCAATGAAATGTATGAGTATGTGATTAATGTAATTAGCTAGTAACTGATTCTTATAATTACAGATGAATCATCTTTTTGGGTTGCAGACGTCCATTAAGACTAATAGCTCCTAGGCCTATAAAACGACCTTGCTTGTCCAATAGCCTGATATCTACAGGTAGCTCATAATCTGGAGTTTGCTCATCAACGCTTTTAGAAATATTGTTAGAGATATAACTTTGCAAAAACGCATCGATTTGTTCAATGACATTTAAGCGTTGTCCTAAGCGTAGACGCTCGCACTGTTCAGTATCTAAAGCTAGCTCAGCGGTAATATCTACACAAGCATCTACCGCTAGCAATTGCTCAAAGCGTTTTTCTAATGGCAAAGCTTCTAAGCTCGGGATATCAATAGCATTTTCAATACCGAACTTACCCACTTGCAAACGGCGTAACGCAGTCAGATGACCCAACGTTCCTAAAGCTTTAGCAATATCTTCTGCTAATACCCGTACATAAGTGCCTTTGCTACAGGTCACGGTTAGCTCGATTTGCTCAGCATCGACATCATTATTAATAACCGCCAATTCAATAGCTTTAATCACAATATCGCGTGCTGGACGGTCGATTTCTATACCTGCACGAGCATACTCATAGAGCTTTTTACCGTCTTTTTTAAGCGCTGAGTACATTGGCGGTATTTGTTGCTGCGCGCCCATAAACTGCTGGACAATACTAGCCAGTAGCGAGTTGTCGAACTTAGGAACAGGTGCTTTTGCGGTAATTTGGCCATCAGCATCGCCGGTATCGGTCTGACTACCGAGCAAGATAGTCGCTTGATAAGACTTATCAGCGTCCAGTTGATAATGACTAAACTTAGTCGCCTCCCCTAGACAGATAGGCAGCAAACCTGTCGCCATCGGATCAAGTGTACCCGTATGACCCGCCTTTTTACTGTCGTGCACCGGTGACTTAAACAAGTACTTCACTTTTGAGACCACTTGCTGTGAAGTCATCCCTTGTGGTTTGTCGACTAAGATGACACCGGAAACTTTTTGTTTATCAGTTACTTTTTGACTAGTCATGGTCATTAATCATCTTTTTCTTGGCTATCGACTTCATCTTCGTTTTGCTCAGTTTTGGTCACTGCTTGACTGATTAAGTCCATCATATAGTTACCACGAGCCGTCACTTCATCGTAGTGAAAGCGTAAACGTGGAGTGGTACGAGTTTTGAGACTATGGCTCAATTGGGTACGCAAAAATCCAGCGGCATTATTGAGGACTTTGACACTTTCTTCGTGATTGGTCTTAGTCATACTATCGTTGAGCTCAGGCTCCATAATAGTGACATAGATATCAGCATAGCCCAAGTCAGAGCTAACCTTAACGCTAGAGATAGTGACAAATCCTGTTAGACGAGGATCGTTGACTTCATCACGAATTAATACCGCAAGCTCGCGTTGAATCTGATCTGATAAGCGTTGTAGACGTTGGTTCATATTTTATCCTAGTTTTAAATTTTACTATTATGGTTATTTTCTATATTTGAATAAAGGTATTTATTAATTTTTAGTAGGAGTAGCGTGATCTCCATCGCATTAATAGTTAAGCAAAATCTAGCTAATGGTACGTGGATCACATCCTGCCAAAGTTCAGAACTTAGAAAGCAGTTATTATATCTTTTGGGTTGATTATTACTAATACTATAAGATAAAAAAGGCCTAGCAGGATGAACCTGTTAGGCCTAGTAACTGCTTATCAGAACTTTAGTTCAAGCGTTTATATTATGACTAACGCTCAAACTATTTATAGCTAAGCTTAGATGGTGCGTTCAAATTCTTGAATCTCGAACACTTCGATCTTATCGCCCGCTTCTACATCATAGCCACGAACCGCTAGACCACATTCCATGCCAGTACGCACTTCGTTGACGTCTTCTTTGTAGCGACGTAATGATTGCAACTGACCGGTAAAGATAACTTGGTCATCGCGTAGTACCCGGATCGGCTTGTTACGATAAATCGTTCCTTCAACTACCATACAACCAGCAGCTGCACCAAATTTACTAGAGCGGAACACTTCACGAACATCAGCTATGCCTAAGATCTTCTCACGATGTTCAGGAGCTAGTAAACCACTCATAGCCGCTTTGACATCATCAATCAAGCCATAGATAACGCTATAATAACGAATATCCATGTTAGCCGCATCCGCTTTACGACGTGCGGTAGTATCGGCACGGACGTTGAAGCCTAGTAATACCGCTTCGCTAGATTCAGCAAGAGTGACGTCAGATTCTGAGATAGGACCAACGCCTGAACTGATTACTCTGACTTTGACTTCATCGGTTGATAATTCGTTCAATGCTGCTAGTAATGCTTCAAGCGAGCCACGGACGTCAGTTTTTAAGACGATGTTCAAGAACGATACATCGCCCTGTTCCATCTGCTCAAACATGCTCTCTAGACGCATCTTATTCTGACGATCAAGCTGCTGCTCACGCTCACGGTTACTTCTGAAATCAGCGACTTCACGAGCTTTTTTCTCATCGGTAACGACTAAGAATTCACTACCAGCAGCTGGCGTATCCGGTAAACCTAAAATCTCGACCGGAATCGATGGACCTGCAGTCTGAATACGTTTACCGTTTTCATCAACCATAGCACGGACACGGCCATAATATTCGCCCGCTAATACTAAGTCGCCTTGTTTTAGCGTACCTTTTTTGACTAGTACGCTTGCGACAGGGCCACGGCCTTTCTCAAGTCTTGATTCAATGACCACACCTTGTGCCGCACCATCTAACGGGGCTTCTAGCTCCATCAGCTCTGCCGTCAAGCTGATATATTCTAATAAATCATCGATACCTTCGCCCGTTTTGGCTGAGATACGTGCCATTGGCGTATCGCCGCCCCACTCTTCTGAGACAACTTGCTTGGCAGTCAACTCATTTAGGACGCGATCTGGATCAGCGCTAGGCTTATCCATTTTGTTAATGGCTACGATGAGCGGCGTACCAGCAGCACGGGCATGATCGATAGCTTCTTCGGTTTGTGGCATCATGCCATCATCTGCGGCTACAACCAATACAACGATATCTGTCGCTTGAGCACCACGTGAGCGCATCGCACTAAAGGCGGCGTGACCTGGGGTGTCAAGGAAAGTAATAACTCCGCGCTCGGTTTTTACATGGTAAGCACCGATATGCTGAGTAATACCACCTGCCTCGCCAGTAGCGACTTTGGTTTCACGAATCTTATCAAGAAGTGAGGTCTTACCGTGATCGACGTGACCCATGATAGTGACAACTGGTGGGCGCGTTTGTACGTTACTGCTACGCTCATCAACAGCATCATGTAAATCGTCTTCGACTTTGGTATCGCTGACAGTAACTGGGTTATGACCCATCTCTTCAACGATTAAACTAGCTGTCGCTTGATCAATAGTGTCTGACTCAGTCGCCATTTCACCCATTTTCATAAGTAATTTGGTAACTTCGCGAGCTTTAACAGCCATACGCTGAGCAAGATCTGCTACCGCGATCTGTTCGCTAATCTCAACATCATAAACGATTTTTTCAACTGGTTTTTCAAACTTATGCTGACCAGCTTGGGTTGAGCGTAAACCATTTTTACGGTTTTTAATCTCACGTTCATCTTGATTCTTACGACGACGGCCGCGAGCACCAGTACTGTTAGCACCACGCTTAATTTCACGACGCTCTTTTTCAAACGATTCTTCTAATGCATCGCCAACTAGGCCTTCAGCCAAAGGCTCGTCTTTACGGACTTCAGCCACTGGCTCACGATCAGTATATTTGCCAGCCATTTTACGCATTTGCTCAAGAGTACGTTTTTGTGCTTCTTTAGCTTGTGCTTGGCGAGTTTCTGTCTCGATTTGACGCAGACGATTTTCTTCTTTTTCACGAATCTCGCGAGCTTTACGCTCAGCTGCGGTTTCCACTTTTGGCTTCGTAGCAGCGACTTTCTTTTTCTCTTTTTCTTTGGTTTTCACTTCAACCGTAGCTTTACCGCCTTTTTTGACTACTACCGAAGAATTAGCAACTTTAGCGCTTTTATCCGTCGAGCTTTTGCTAGAGCCTAAGCTGTTACGCATGGCCGCTAGTGTTGCTGCTTGGCGCTCTTCTGATTTCTTCTTAGCAGCGCTACGTTCTTCAGCATCTTTTGCGGCACGAGCTTGCGCCTCAACCATTGCTTGTTCACGAGCGGCTAGTTCTTCAGCCATCTTTTCTGGATCTGGCTTCTCGAATACTTTCTTTTTGCGCACTTCGACATTGACGCTCTTAGATTTCCCTGAAGAGCCAGTCACGCGAGCAGTACTAGTCGTTTTAGATTTTAGACTAATCCGACGTTTTTCTTGCTGACCATGACTTTGTTTTAAGTATGCCACCAACTTCTCTTGCTCAAGTTCGGTGACTGAGTCATCCTCCCCGCGAGCAGGTAGCCCAGCATCCTGCAATTGCTGCTGCACAGCACTAGCGGTTTTGCCTACCATTTCTGCCAGTTCTTTGACGGTCTTATCTGCCATTTATTATCACCTACTGTCTATTATTTGCTATATGTTCAATTCAGTTGTTGGCTACAAATGATTGCGCTTAGGCTGGTTTTGGTTTTTATATCGTTGCCAGCCTTTAATTATCGATAGCATACCACCAAAAGACAGCGATATGCAGTTAACGCCTATTCATTGAACCAAGATTCCCGAGCTTTCATGATGAGCTTACCTGCGGTTTCGCTATCTAAGCCTTCGATGTCTTCTAATTCAAATACTGCCTGTTCCGCTAGATCATCAACGGTAATGATGTCCTTTTGAGCCATTTTATAAGCCCAACTGACGGTCATACCTTCAAGATCTTGTAATTCTTGACTAGGCTCTTTCATGTTCTGTTGTTTGACCAGCTCTTCTGCGATAACGACTTCTTTAGCACGCTCTTGAATCATATCAATAGCTTCGTCATCTAAACCTTCGATATCATAGAAAGTTTCTACTGGTACATAAGCGACTTCTTCAATACTAGTAAAACCAATATCGACAAGCGCTTGTGCTAAATCTTGATCGACTTCTAGACGCTCATAGAATAGTTCTATAAAGGCCTTAGTCTCATTTTGTTGACGCTGCTGATACTCTTCTTCTAGCATCATATTGAGCTTATAACCCGTCAATTCAGAAGCCAAACGTACGTTCTGACCTTGTGAGCCAATAGCACGTGCTAACTGATCGTTAGTGCTAAAGACAATATCGGCAGTCTTGGTATCTTCATCTAAAATGATACTGCTGACGTCAGCTGGCTCAAGCGCGCTAATAATGAATTGAGCCGGATCATCTGACCAGACTACGACATCAATACGTTCGCCATCAAGCTCTTGCTGTACCGCTTGAATACGAGTACCGCGCATACCAATACAAGCACCAACCGGATCAATACGGCTGTCATTAGTCTTGACTGATATTTTCGCACGAGTACCTGGCAAGCGCGCCACGTTGCGGATCTCAATAATCTCTTCGGCAATCTCCGGCACTTCTTTTTGCATCAATGCTGAGAGCATTTCCGGATGAGTACGCGACAATAATAACTGCGCACCGCGATTATCACGATTAACATGATAAAGAATAGCGTTAATGCGTGATTTTACCCGCAACTGCTCACGTGGCAACATCTGATCGCGTGATAAGTAGCCTTCGGCATTGTCACCCAAATCAACGATATAACCATCACGAGTTTGTTTTTTGACTTCGCCATACATCATCTCGCCAATACGCGGCTCAAAAGCATCAGCTACTAGAGCACGCTCAGCTTCACGTATTTTTTGGATGATAACTTGCTTGGCTTGAGTCGCTGCAATACGACCAAATTCGATCGATTCAATTTGCTCTTCTTTGATATCGCCGATTGACCATTCTTCTTGATCAAGGTCAGTGATAGCGAGCTGACAAGCTGGCATCTCATGATCTTCATCAGCCACAACCGTCCAATAGCGATAAGTATCGTAATCACCAGTTTCACGATTAATGGCCACTCGAACTTCTACTTCAGGCTGCTCGGTGTAGACTTTTTTCTTCGTTGACACCACTAAAGCATCTTCAATAGCTTCAAAGATATCTTCAGGATTTAAGCCCTTTTCATTACTTACGGTTTCTACTACCGTTAAAATTTCACGACTCATGCTATACCTGTCCTATCATCTTGTAATTGGCTTAAATTTTATTATTGGTGTGTCGATTTGAAGCATTACTCATCTTCATAAATCAAGTTGGCTTTGTCAATATTACTCAGCGCAATCTCAAACTGCTCACCATCAGTGGCAGTCAGTTGTAGCGAGCTATCAGTCATACTATCAAGCGTACCGGTTGCTTTACGGCGCTTTTTATCACCCTGCCCGATAGCTTGTATCAAACGTAAACTGACGGTCTGACCTATGTAAGCACGCATCTGCTCATCTGAGAAAAACGCGCGATCAAAGCCAGGTGACGATACTTCTAAGATAAACTCACCAGCAATAGGGTCATGTACTTCTAGAATACCACTAACTTGATGGTTAACTGCAGCGCAATCTTCGATGGTAACCTGCTTATCTTGCGCCTGCTCTTCAGGTAATGACTCAATATAGATACGTAGCAAAGAACGGTTTCCTTGCGGCGCGAACTCAACACCCCATAGCGCGACATTACAAGCCGCAACAGCAGGGGCGATGATATTGGTCAATTCTGCAACTTTGGTCGAAAGCTTCATAATTTATTTATATTTTCCTGTTCACTTATCGGTAGTACTGCTGATAAAAATATGAGTTATGCAAAAAGCTAATAGTACAAAATATTATAATATCAATTTTTACCGCAAAGAGCTCTATATAAAGAGACTTGCACTCTATTTCAATAGTACTTCTTTTTATCAGTAGCTAGTGAATCATATTAGGGATTAAGTGGTTGTCTTCAAGGACAACGTAATAAAGAGTAAAGCAAAAGATACTATTGCCTACGGTTAATCGTCAAATGGCAATAAATAGTGATTTGTAGCAAGTTATGGCAAGTCATCTGAGTAGTTATTCATAGTTAAACTACTTATTCAATTCGTTATTTAACTAGAATTTGCTTAGCTAAAATCATTAGCAAATACTATAAATATCTTACTAATCCTAAGCCACAGATACAAAAAAACCCACAAACATGATGGTGGGTTAATCGACACTGATATCTCAATACTACAAAAATACTAGTGCAAAAATCAGTATTAAAAAGTGGTAGCGGGGGCTGGATTTGAACCAACGACCTTCGGGTTATGAGCCCGACGAGCTACCAGACTGCTCCACCCCGCAACAATTTAGAATGCATATTATAGGGAGGTTTTATCGACCTGTCAATCTTTATTTAAAATAAACTTTAAATCAAAATTGCTATAACTACATCACTATTACGCTAAACCCTAACTTAACCTTGATACTTACTAAAACCAGCTTACTTTAAATCAATTAATAAAGCTTTTAATTTACGAGAGAGCTATTAGTAATTTCTATTATACCTGATAAATGACAAGTAAGGTAAGTCTAATCAATAAAACTTGGTGCGATTGGGGGGACTTGAACCCCCACAGCTTGCGCCACCACCCCCTCAAGATGGCGTGTCTACCAATTCCACCACAATCGCTTATTCCTAACCGTCTATTAATTAATAAAGCTAACGGTCATTGCTCAACTGTCTTGTACCTATATCTCATTTAATATCATGCTTGAGGTCGCATTATGAAGATAACAGGTTGCAAAAACAGGCAAGCATTGTAAAACTAACCCTTGAAAATAGCAAGGCCTGCTCATAAAAATAGCTACTGCTGCGGATTATCAGTTAACGGACGTGGGTTCGCAGGTACTGATAATGACGAAGTATCTAAGCTAATCTGATCTTGAGCTTGTTCACGTGCATTCACCGCTAGTGCCATACTAGTGATAAAGAATATCACTGTTAGTACGGCTGTCGCACGAGTCAAAAAGTTAGCCGTTCCTGCCGCCCCAAAAACCGTACCAGAAGAACCAGCACCAAAGGAAGCTCCAGCATCTGCACCTTTGCCATGCTGTATCAAAATCAAGCCAATCATGGCAATGGCCACGATAATATGCAAGGCTAATATAAAAGTAAACATGCTGTCCTCTTCTGCCGCATAGTGACGACTGATAAAATTACAAAGACTATAAATAAGGCGCATTGTACACGATTACAAGGCGCGTGTTAAACCACTTATCGCAACTTATATAACTAGAACGTTAAGCTTTTTTGTAAGTGATAACAGGATGATAGCCGATATAAAGTGTTTTTCGCTTAACCTATAACCGTCACTATCCTTTAACTAAAAGCGGCAGCAATGGCTAAGAAGCTCTCAGCTTTTAAAGAAGCACCGCCAACCAAGGCCCCATCTATCATCGGACTTGCTGCAAAACTATCGGCATTATCGGCATTGACGCTGCCGCCATACAGTACCGTTATAGGTGGCAGATCTGGCGCAAAACTAGCTAGCTGCTGCTTGATATGCTCATGAGTAGCGCTTACTTCAGCGACGGTCGGTACTTTGCCGGTGCCAATTGCCCACACTGGCTCATAGGCGATAATCAGACGTTCAGCTAAAGTGTGATTCAAATCTAATGATTCAGCTAAGGGCTGCGCTAGTAGCTCTTTTACCACTTGCAACTGCTCATCGATGACCTTGATAGTCTGGCTAGCATCATATTGAGCTTGGGTTTCACCAATGCAAAGAACCGCGCCAAGCTTCTGCTCTAGGGCACACACAAGTTTTGGTAGTAGGCTATCATTAGACTCTAGATGATATTGACGACGCTCAGAATGCCCTAAAATAGTCCATGTCGCGCCAGAATCTGCTACTTGTTGCGCTGAGCAATCGCCAGTATAGGCACCTACCGTGGCACTATGAGCACTAATATCTTGTGCGGCGCATAATACTGAGCTGTCTTGTAAACGGCTACTGACTGCGGATAAATGGATACAACTAGGAGCGAGCATTAATTGGCAAGCTTGTGCTTTATTATGGCTACTATCGGTGTTGCTATTATCAACGCTAAGGTCATTAGCAGCCTTCAATATATCGGTTACTAAAGCCTCCACTTCGCGTTTTGTTGCCGGATTTTGTTTCCAATTACCAATTACCCAAGCTTGCATAACCCATCTACCTTGTATCATCTCTCATTGCCAATATGGCTATTGTGCGCGTTAGTATAACAAATATTTGGCAACGGCTATAGTATTGGCCTGCTTAACCTTTAAACAGTTCTGTTTTTTAGGGAGATTTTATCTATAATTAACTGTTAATAGCAAAACATCTAAGTTAACAGCTTTAATATTTTATCTCTTTTGGCATTTATAATATCAAGGAGCGTTTATGTCTACCGCTATCAGCAAATTTGGTAGTCTTGCTCAGCAACTAATCAGTGCAGGATTAGTCAGCGAAGCAAATATGCAAACGGCACAAGCAGAGTCTCAGCAGCAGCAAATCGGACTAGTTTCATATTTGGTCGAGCATAAAATGGCCAATGCCTATGAGATAGCAAGATTGCTGTCGCAATCCTTTGGTGATCCTCTATTTGATCTTAATGCGCTTGAGGAAAATATTACGCCAAAGGATCTGGTTGATGAAAACATTGTCCGCAAATTTAACGCCTTGCCTATCTTTAAACGCGGTCAGCAGCTGTTTGTAGCGCTAAGTGATCCCACTCGTATTGATGCTATTGATGCGATAGCCTTTAACTCTAGGCTATCAGTCGCCGCTATCGTCGTTGAAGAGGATAAGCTCAAAAGACGTATCGAAAAAATATATGCCGATACCATGCAGAGCTTTAGTGGCTTTGCTGATGGCGACTTAAACATTGACTTCGAAGACAGCGGTGAAGAGGATAATGAGACTCAACTCAATACTAGCGTTGATGAAGCGCCAGTAGTTAAATTCATCAATAAAATGCTAGTCGATGCTATCCGCATGGGCGCCTCCGATTTACATTTTGAACCTTATGAAAAAACTTATAGAGTAAGGTTTCGGGTCGATGGCGTCATGCAAAAGATGGCTAGCCCGCCAGTACAGCTCGCTAATAAAATCGCTGCACGACTAAAAGTTATGTCACAAATGGACATCTCTGAGCGCCGTGTACCGCAAGATGGGCGTATCAAGCTCAAGCTATCTAAAAATAAAGCTATCGATTTTCGGGTAAACTCTTTACCGACGTTGTTTGGCGAAAAAATCGTACTTCGTATCTTAGATCCTTCTTCAGCGATGCTAGGTATTGAAGCGCTTGGCTATGAGCCGGATCAAAAACAGATGTTCTTAGAAGCATTGAATAAGCCGCAAGGAATGTTATTAATCACCGGGCCAACAGGTTCAGGTAAAACAGTCTCGCTGTATACTGGGATTAATATTCTTAATACTGGTGAAACCAATATCTCAACCGCCGAAGATCCAGTGGAGATTAACCTTGAAGGAATCAATCAAGTCAACGTCAACCAAAAAGTCGGGCTGACTTTCGCTAACGCGCTCAAGTCATTTTTGCGTCAAGATCCAGACATTGTGATGGTTGGTGAGATTCGAGATTTAGAGACCGCTGAGATCGCTATTAAAGCGGCGCAAACCGGCCATTTGGTACTTTCAACACTGCATACTAACTCTGCTCCTGAAACCTTAACTCGATTAAAAAACATGGGAGTGGCCTCGTTCAATATTGCTACTTCCGTTAATTTAGTTATCGCCCAACGACTAGCTAGACGCTTATGTCAGAACTGTAAAAAACCTATCGATATTCCGCGTCAAAGCTTACTTGAAATTGGCTTTACCGATAGTGATTTAGATAATCCAAACAACCTTATCTATGAGCCTGTTGGCTGTAATGAATGCCGTGAAGGTTATAAAGGTCGAGTCGGTATCTATGAGGTAATGCAGGTCAATCAAGATATCTCTCGCATCATTATGGAAGACGGTAATGCTATTGATATCAAGGATGCAGCGCTCAAAAACGGCTTTCGTGATTTGCGCCGCTCCGGTATTATGAAAGTCTTACAAGGAATTACCTCTATTCAAGAGATGCTACGAGTCACCTCTGAATAACATTATGGCGGCTCAGTCAGCAACAAACTATACCGTGCCAGCCAATAGCGAGTTACACTATAACCGCACTGCTACTAGGCTAGCCCAAGCAGATTTATTTTTAGGAGAGGCAGATGGCAAAAGGTAAAACGGATATGCTGCTAGATTTTGTCTATGACGGGGTAAATCGGCGTGGGCAAAAAGTGAAAGGTGAGACCACTAGTCGTAGCTTAGAGTTGGCAAAAGCAACTTTACGTAAGCAAGGTATCGTAGTTAAAGCTATCAGGAAGAAGCCCAAAGCTTTATTCACTTTCAAAAAAGCCATCAAGCCTATAGATATCGCCATATTCTCGCGACAACTAGCGACGATGATAAAAGCCGGTATTCCTTTAACCCAATCTTTTGAAATTGTTGCTGATTCGCTTGATAATCCAAGTATGAAAGAGTTAGTGCTAAAGATAAAAATGGATATCGAAGCAGGCGGTACTTTTGCTGGTGCTTTGCGTAAGCATCCGCGCTATTTTGATGATCTGTTTTGTTCCTTAGTAGAGTCAGGGGAGCAATCAGGGGCGCTTGAGACCATGCTTGAGCGTGTCGCTACTTATAAAGAAAAAAGCGAAATCCTCAAGTCTAAGATCAAAAAAGCCATGAAATATCCAATTGCCGTTATTGTAGTAGCGGTGATTGTAACGATGATTCTGCTTATCAAAGTGGTTCCTGTCTTCTCAGATCTGTTCAGCTCTTTTGGTGCCGAATTACCAGCTTTTACCCAAATGGTGGTTAGCATGTCGGAATGGATGCAGGCATGGTGGTTTATTCTGATTATAGTCATCGGGGCCGCTATCATTTGGTTCTCTGAAGCAAAGAAAAGATCTAAAAAATTTCGCGACTTCCTAGATCGTTTGACTTTGAAGTTACCAATATTTGGTAATATTGCTTATCAAGCCATCATTGCCCGCTTCTCACGTACCTTATCGACGACTTTCGCCGCTGGGGTGCCACTGATAGATGCTTTGGATTCGACGGCTGGTGCCACCAATAATGTGGTGTTTTACAATGCTACTCAACAAATAAAAAACGATGTCTCGACTGGTCAGCAGCTACAGTTTTCGATGCGCTCAACTAACTTATTCCCCAGTATGGCTATTCAAATGGTGGGTATCGGTGAGGAATCTGGTAGCTTGGAGGAGATGCTCGATAAAGTCGCTACTCACTATGAGAGTGAAGTCGATAACGCTGTTGATGGCTTAACCAGTCTGATGGAGCCGTTAATTATGGCCGTGCTCGGGGTATTAGTTGGTGGTCTGGTGATTGCTATGTATTTACCGATTTTCCAAATGGGTTCTGTAGTCGGTTAACAAGTTGTTATTTGCTGCTAAACGTTTAATAAAACCATCTACAAGATACTAACTAAAGGCCAGTCATTAATGCAATTGATAGAGTTACTACAGGATAATATGAGCGTAGCGCTCGTAGTGTTTGGATTATTAGGACTGTGTGTAGGCAGTTTTTTGAATGTAGTGATTCATCGCATACCGCTAATGATGTATCATTCTTGGCGACAAGAATGCAGTGAATTTATGGCGCAGCAGCCTGATATCAGCGTCAAGCAGTCAATATCTCTGACTCAAGCGGTCGCTAATGATACGCCTATCACCTTGAGCCGCCCTGCTTCGCGTTGCCCGCATTGTGCTCATAAGATAAAGTGGTATGAGAATATACCGCTAGTCAGTTGGTTAGTGCTGCGTGGGCGCTGTTCTGATTGCAAAGCCTCTATTGGACTGCGCTATCCTATCGTTGAGCTGATCACCGCCTTGCTATCGATGTTAGTTGTTTATCATTTTGGGGTGACTGCGCCTGGGTTATCAGCATTAGTTTTGGTCTGGACTCTTATTGCGCTAACAGGAATTGATTTTGATACTCAGTTATTACCCGATAGACTGACTTTCCCCTTAGCTGGATTGGGACTAGCGGTCAATTCGCAAGGCTGGTTCGTCAGCCCTACCCAATCGATTTGGGGCCTGTTGTTAGGGTTTTTATCGTTGTGGATAGTGGTAAAAGTGTTTTACCTGATCACCAAAAAGCATGGTATGGGTCAGGGTGACTTTAAGCTACTAGCCGTACTCGGCGCTTGGCTTGGGCCGATGATGCTACCGCTAATTATCTTATTATCCTCATTATTAGGCTCTATCGTTGGTATTATCTTAATGAAAAAACAGGGTGAGAGTAAACCCTTTGCTTTTGGCCCTTATATCGCTATCGCTGGTATTATTGCTTTACTATATGGAGCAGATATCGTTAATTGGTATTTGGGTATGTATGCCTAACGACGCTTAAGCTTTAACACTTAACTATCAAAATAATAGTAAAGATCAGTTGAGCATGATTAGATCATAGCTCTAATCCACATTTATATTATAATTACTGTCATCCTAACGCTCTGCTCGCTAATGTTTAATTAGCGACTACGCTGTATATTTTATGATATTCGCCTTCTTCCATTCGTATTTTATTTACTAAATAAGTTACTCTTATGACTATAAATAATCGCTCTTCTTCACAAGCTTATTACTATGATTCTACCGTCCTCCCACAAACTATGAATAAAGGTAAAAGTAACAAGTTAGTCGTGGGTTTGACTGGGGGTATAGGCAGTGGCAAATCGGCTACTAGTGCGTGGTTTGCTGAACAAGGCATAGATATCATTGATGCGGATGTGATCGCTCATGAAGTCGTTGCTAAAGGTAGTGAGACCTTAAGCAGAATTCAAAAGAAATTTGGGGATTGGGCTATTAACGCACAAGGTGAGATGGATCGTGCGGCGGTAAGAACGCATGTTTTTACTTACCCAGAAGCGCTTATTGAGCTTGAATCTATCACACATCCTGCCATAAGAGAGGCGGCAAAAGAACAATTAGCTGCTAGTACTTCTGACTATATTATTCTCTCAGCACCACTATTGATAGAAGCGGCGGAAGCGGGTCTGGCAAATTTATGTCAGCGGATTTTGGTAGTGGATGCTAGCGAGGACACTCAGCTTGAACGAGCGAGTCTGCGTGATGAGCAAAGTAACGTTAAGATTAAAGCGATTATGGCCAATCAGCTAAGCCGCGAAGAACGTAATAGCCATGCTGATGATGTGGTGGTGAATGACAGTGATTTAGCGGCGTTACATTTGCAACTTGAACCGCTACATCAGAACTATCTTACCCTTGCTCAGCAGCTAAAGTTCGCTGCCGATTGATCTCATAAAGCGCCATACCGGTAGCGACGCTAACGTTTAGGCTTTGTAGATTGCCATGAGCGTTACCTAGCATCGGTATGTAGACTAGCTCATCACAGCTCTCAAGGGTCAGTCTGCGCATACCCTCACCTTCAGAACCCATGATTAGCGCCGTCTTGCCGGTCATATCCGCTTGGTGTATCGGCTTTGCCTGCGCATCCAAAGCGGTGCCAAAGACAAATACGCCCGCACTCTTGATCTGTGATAACGTCCGTGCCAGATTAGTGACACTAACGATCGGCATCATCTCCGCGGCGCCTACTGAAACCTTGGCTACTGTTGGCGTTAAACTAGCCGCATGATGCTTCGGACATACCACCGCATCAACGCCCATGGCCACTGCCGTACGTAAACAAGCGCCAAAGTTATGAGCATCGGTAATCTGATCGAGCACCAATAATAAGCAGTTCTCTTGCGCCATAACCTTATCTAACACCCCTTCATCAGCGAAAGCCAATGGACGGGCCTGCATAACCACGCCTTGGTGCTGGGGGCTGCCACATAATTGGGTGAGTTTATCTTTTTGCGTAGGCTGAATGCTCACGCCATTATCTTTTGCTGTGGCCATGATAGCTTTGACATGACTATCACTTTCACGGCCTTGCTGCACAAACAAACTGAGTGCCTCTATGGGACGATGCTCAAGTAATGCATCTATGGCATGAATACCATAAAAATAGCTGGGTTTTGCCATGATTGAGCCTATTAATTAGAAAATAAATACGATCTAGTAGAGTTAAAGCTTTTGGTTTTTAACCTTCTAAATGGCAAATATATTGTACGATCTCTTCAGTACGCAAATTAAAGCTGCTATTGCCTTCTACCACGAAGGATTGACCGGCACGGTAGTAGCTAAAATCCTCATCACCATTAATCTTGACTTCACACTCACCGCTGATAATTTCGATACGCTCAGAGGTATTAGTGCTAAAGTGATATTGTTCTACACTGCTATCACACGGTAGGATAACCCCTAAGGTCTTATGTTGACCGCTTTCGAACATAATAGTGTGACTAGAACATCGCCCATCGTACGAGATTGTAGCCTGAGCATTAACGGTCACATTGGTAAACTTTGCCGCTGTCATAGTGGCTTCCTTATCAAATAATTATTGCTAAACTAAAAAATAAGTGCTCCATTTAGAGCTTACTTTGGTCTAAGAGTCATGACTATTTATCTTTACCTCTTACAACTACCTATAAACCTTTTACCCTATGTGCTTACGCAACTATTTTTGCGTCATAAAGATAGTCCATCAGCCGTATATACGGTGACAAAGTTTTATTATTAGGTGAGATTATGCTACCACATTATATCTGTAAAGTTTGTTAAAGGGCTGATGAAATATTTTTAATTAGCTATAATCCTTATCAAAACTATTGCTCTAGCTGATGCCAGCTAAGGTCAGTTTTTAGCGATAAAAAGTAATGATAACGGCTATAGTGTTGTAAAGTAACTAAATTCTAGCAGACAAGGCACTATTAATTCTCATTGTCGCTCGATAGTCTTCCATGCTATTTATTATTGATAAAATAGTATTTATTCCTTGGTCTAGTCTCATATTCCCCTATAATAATCATTCGATGCTGCTAATCAGATGGGTTTTTCGTGCCATTGATACACGGCGTTAGCTGTAATTTTTAGTCTACCTACTGTTTGTTCTGAGAGGCTTTGATGCTGTTATCATTAACCTTGTACCAATTTGCGCTAATCGCCAAGCATGAGCTTAGTGTTGCCGAAGGTTTCAATGTTATCACTGGCGAGACCGGTGCTGGCAAGTCGCTGTTGCTTGATGCGCTATCACTGTGTATAGGCGAGCGCGCTGATAGCGCAATGGTTCGGCATGGGGCACCGCACGCCGATATTTATGCGCAGTTCGATGTCACTGATAACCCTGTGGTTGCTGATTGGTTCGCTAGTAATGAGCGGACTTTGGAAGAGCCGGAAGTACTTATTCGCCGCCAACTTAGTAATAGTGGACGCTCTAAAGCTTGGCTCAATGGCGCGCCGGTTAGCTTAGCTGAACTCAAAAGCTTGGGCGTGCTACTAGTTAATATTCATAGCCAACATGCTCAACAAGCGCTACTAAAACCGCAATTCGTGGTGCAATGGCTAGACGAGATGGCTCAGATAACGCCCTTAGTTGCTCAAACTGCTACTAATTATCAGCATTATCAGCAGCTCCAGCGGCGTGCTGATGATATCGCTAGCCGCGCCGCTCAGCGCCAAGATCGTATGCAATTATTACAAAGTCAATTAGCCGACATCGCGCCTTTGCTAGCAGTCGACTATAACGAGATTGAAGCCGAGCATGAAGAGCTGTCTAATATTGAAGCGCTAATGCAAGAAGCTAGTCATGGTCTGCATCTACTCGATAATGACAGCGATGAGCCGGATGTAATGACTTTGCTTGGACAAGCGATCAAGCTCTGTGACAATCAATTAGGCGTCAGTCAGACCTTTGAGCAAGCCTCCGAGCAGCTACATCTAGCACAGCAGCAAATCACCGAAGTGACCGCGCTACTCTCAGATTATGCTGAGCAGCAATTGCCCGACCCTGAGCGCTTGCAAACTTTGGATAGTCTTATCAGCTTAGGGCATCGCTTATCGCGTAAACATGGCTTGCCAGCAAGCGACTTAATCTCTGAGGCTAAGGATTGGCAACAACAGCTAGAGCAGCTAGAGAATGAGCCTACTAGCGATGCCTTAGCCGCACAAATTGAGCAGGCTTGGCAACAGTATTTAGACTCAGCGAAAGCGTTGCATAAAGCTCGAGCAAAGGCTGCCCCTGCGATTTGTGCGCAATTGGTCGCGCAATTACAACCTTTAGCGCTGCCGAATGCCCGCTGCGAGTTTGTGTTTACTAAAAAATCAGCAGAATCCGCTTACAACGCGCAAGGTTGCTACGATATTGAGCTGTTATTTAGCGCTAACGTCGGTATGCCGATGCAGCCCTTGCATAAAATTGCCTCGGGTGGTGAGCTTTCGAGAATGGCGCTAGTAATGCAAGTACTACAAGCGACTAGTAGCGATAATAATGCCGCCAAGCCGATGCTAGTATTCGATGAAGTCGATGTCGGTATCAGTGGCGGCACCGCGCAAGTGGTCGGTGAGCTATTACGCACCCTTGGGCAAACTCAGCAGCTACTAGCCATTACCCATCAAGCACAAGTAGCGGCACAGGCGCATCAACATATATTGGTGCAAAAGCATCACCATGAGCAGACTCAAAGCGAGCTGCTGATTTTGACAGGTGGCGCGCAAGTCGATGAGCTGGCGAGAATGTCAGGCGGCGTGACTATTACTGAAGTCACTCGTGATCATGCGCGTAGCTTGCTCACTGATGTTAAGTAGCTGAGCTTAAAACTCAGCTTAAAATAAAAGTTCTCAACAAGGCTTTGAGTAGTGTTGCGTAGGCATCTGCCTGACTCAAAACGCTTGTTGATTTTCTTGCTAAGAGTGCCATATAGTAATATCTACCCTTTTATGTGGTCCTTGTGCCTATGCCTACTGCTAATTTGACTCATCACTTCTTGATTGCCGCGCCAGAGCTGCCAGACCCAAGGTTTGAGCAAGCGCTAATCTATATTTGTCGCCATGATAAGCATGGTGCTCTAGGGCTAATGGTCAATCGTCCGTTGGAAAAAGCGCGGGTCGGCAAGCTGCTAGAGGACTTAAATATTGAGGTTACTGATCCGCAAGTGATGGAAGATTTGGCACTTGAAGGCGGTCCTATGTATCCTGAGGTCGGCTTCGTGCTGCATACCGGTCAGCCTGAGTGGGCGTCCTCATTTGCCATTTCAGAGAACGTTTGCATCACTACTAGTCAAGACGTACTTAAGCGTATCGCTGCTGGTCAAGGTGTCGGTCATTATCAGCTATGCTTGGGTCATGCCAGTTGGGGCAAAAAACAGTTAGAGAACGAGCTCAATAGTGGCGATTGGTTGGTATGCCCTGCTGATTTAACCTTGTTATTTGATACGCCATTTGATGAGCGTTGGCAGCTTGCCGCTGATAAGATAGGCGTTAATTTTGATTATTTGAGCAGTGATATTGGTCATGCTTAAGGGATTAGCTTAAGCTTGCTACTTGCTATAGTGGATTCTAAATAAAACAGATACATTATATTTCAACGC